>JAGPIQ010000199.1 GCA_018054895.1 Lutibacter sp.
ACACAACCTACTTAACAGTTATCTCATTCAAATACAAGCAGTTCATTTTTTATTTTGTAATCAATGTTGCAACTTTTGCAGACGCGCCTTTTCCTCCTAATACTTTTTCGAGTTCGTAATAATTTAAAAATAATTTTGACCGTTCTTTACCTTCTAAAATTTTACGTAATTCTTTTTCTAAATTCTTTTCGTTGCACTCGTCTTGAATTAATTCTTTTACTACTTCCTTATCCATAATTAAATTGACTAATGAGATAAACTTCAACTTAATTAAGCGTTTCCCTATTTGGTAGGAAAGCCAACTTGTTTTATAACACACCACTTGCGGCACTTTAAACAAGGCGGTTTCCAACGTTGCTGTACCAGAAGTAACAATAGCTGCATGGGAAAGCGACAATAAATCATAGGTTTTATTACTGATATACGTTACATTTTCTTGCTGTATGTATGGCTTATAAAATTCAAAATCTTGACTTGGAGCTCCTGCAATTACAAATTGATAGTCTACAAACTTATTTGCCATTTTAAGCATTACCGACAACATTTTTGATATTTCTTGTTTCCGACTTCCTGGCAATAAGGCTATAATAGGTTTGTCTGACAATCCATGTTTTTCTCTAAAAACACTTTCTAAAACTTGGGTTCTATTGGAAAGCGCATCCAATAAAGGATGCCCAACAAAAGCAACATCATAATCGAAATTTTTATAAAAATCTTTTACAAACGGAAGAATCACATACATTTCATCAATATCACGTTTTATGGCTTCAACCCTACCCGATCTACTCGCCCAAACTTGTGGAGAAATATAATAAATGGTTTTAAAATTCTGTTCTTTTGCCCATTTGGCAATGCGCAAATTAAACCCAGAATTATCTATAAAAATAATTTTATCTGGATTGTTTTGTAAAATATCTTTTTTACACTTTTTTATAAAACCCAGTATAGTCGATAGGTTGGTAATAATTTCAGCAAAGCCCATAAAAGCTCTTTCCTTATAGTGCGTTACCAAAGTTCCTCCAACTCCTTGCATTAAATCGCCACCCCAAAACCGAATTTCGGCAGCTGGATCTTTTTCATACAAGGCTTTCATTAAATTTGAACCATGTAAGTCGCCCGATGCTTCACCTGCAATAATATAATACTTCATAATTTGTTACTTAAACGAAAGAAATGTGAATATTAAAACCAAAAATGCAATTAAAAACGTAGCCATTAAAACACCTCTAGCTCTATAAATTTGCTTCTTTTTCAAAAATATAAAAAACACAAAGAAATTAGCAACTGCTCCTAATATTAGCACTTTACCTTCTAAATGACCTTCACGTATTAATTCCAAACTTTTATCAAAATCAAATTGCGAAAAGAATTCAATAAACAAAAAACAACCAAAACTAGTAGCAACTAAAGCTGTTAAAAAGCCAATGGCAATTTCTTTTTTCATGGTAAAACTATAAATTCCAATTATTTAATTTATGAATAAAATGATGTGCCGTTAAATCGAATTGCACAGGAACCATAGAAACATATCCATTTGCCAATGCCCATTCATCCGTATCTTCTCCTTTATCCATATTTACAAATTTACCCGTTAACCAATAATACTCTTTTCCTTGTGGGTTGGTGCGTTTATCAAATTCTTCTACCCAATTGGCACGTGCCTGACGACATATTTTTATGCCTTTAAAGGTTTCTTTCTTTGGAAAGTTAACATTCAACACCACGCCATCTGGTAATCCTTGTTCTAAAACATTCAACGCTATTTTTTTGATATATGCCTTTAAAGGCTCAAAATTAGCATTCAACGAATAATCTAATAATGAAAAACCAATAGCAGGAATTCCTTCAACACCTGCTTCAACAGCAGCACTCATTGTTCCTGAATAGATCACATTTATAGATGAATTTGAACCATGATTAACACCTGAAACGCATAAATCTGGCCTGCTATCTAAAATTTCACTTACTGCTATTTTCACACAATCAGCCGGAGTTCCTGATGATTGATATTCACGCTGCGGCCCATCATCTACTTTAATTTCATTACAATACAACACATTGTTCAACGTTACAGCATGTCCCATTCCACTTTGTGGACTATCAGGCGCCACTACCACCACATCGCCAATTTCATTCATAACACTTATTAACATACGAATACCTGGTGCGGTTATTCCATCGTCATTGGTGACTAATATTAAAGGTTTTCTACTCATTTATTGAAAAATTAAGTAACAAAACTACTATATTTTATTGGGTTTCAACTAATTTAAAATTTAACATTTTGTAAACTATGCTAAAACTAATAATTGCCTATACTTGTACTAATAAATTATGGTACAAAAGCTAATTATTGACAATAAAATACTAATAATTATAAAAATTAGTTAATTTAGAGTACAAACAATAAATTTGGCACTATTTTAGTTTCCATAAATACCATAAAAACTTTGAATTAGAAGGAAGATGATCAGAAATTTTAAAATACTATTACCGTTATTTTTTATTGTTAGCTTGTTTACAAGCTATCAAACAAATGCAAATACAGATCCAAAAGATAAGGTACTACTTACCATATTGAAATACGTTTTAACGCAAGGTCATTACGAACCTAAGGAAATTGATGATGCTTTTTCTGAAGAAGTATTTACTTCTTTTATTGAAAATTTAGACCCATCCAAACGTTACTTTTTACAATCGGATATTGATGAATTTGCGGCTTTTAAACATCAGATAGATGACCAAATTAACTCAGAAGATTTATCGTTTTTCTATTTAGTTTACAATCGCTTAATTATAAGAACTGCCGAAACTAAAATATATTATAAAGAAATTTTAGCGAATCCATTCAATTTTAAAGATAGTGATTCCTTAAATGTTGGATATGACAAATTACCTTACGCAAAAGACAAAAACGAATTGGTAGACACGTGGTACAAACAATTAAAATTTAGCACCTTATCTCGCTTACATGATAAAATTACGGATCAAGACGATAAGATAAAAACCGACTCTACTTTTGTTGTAAAAACTTTTGATGAACTTGAAATAGAATCCAGAACTTCTACCTTAGAAAACATGGATGAACTGTATGAGCGTATTGAAGAATTAACATATTCAGACTGGTTTACAACATACTTAAATTCCATTACTGAACAATTTGATCCACATACAAACTACTTCGACCCTATTACAAAAAAAGGGTTTGACCAACGTATTTCGGGTAAATTAGAAGGAATTGGAGCCAGACTTCAAAAGAAAAATGATTATACAAAAGTGAGCGAATTGATTCACGGAGGTCCTGCTTGGAAACAAGGAGAATTGGAGGCCGAAGATATTATTTTAAAAGTTGGTCAAGGCGCTGCAGAACCAACGGATATTGTTGGAATGCGTTTGGACCACGCTATTGAATTTATAAAAGGTGTTAAAGGCAGTGAAGTGCGCTTAACAGTTAAAAAAATAGATGGAACTATTAAAATTATTACTATTATTAGAGATGTTGTGGAGTTGGAAGAGACTTTTGTGAAATCGAGTGTTATTAAAAAAGATGGAAAAACATTTGGTTTGATAGATTTACCTTCTTTTTATATTGATTTCGAATCGAAAAACGCACGAAATTCAGGTACAGATATGGCTTTGGAAATTGAACGTTTAAAGAAAGAAAACATCGACGGTTTGGTCATTGATTTAAGAAATAACGGTGGTGGATCACTTCAAACAGCTATTGAAATTTCAGGATTATTTATTGAAAAAGGACCTGTAGTTCAAGTGAAATATCGAGGAAGAGAAGCTGATGTAAAAA
>JAGPIQ010000200.1 GCA_018054895.1 Lutibacter sp.
GCAAAAAAGGTGTTCAAGGTATTTACATTAAAAATGTTTATATTCTTAAGATTCAAATTAAAACTAAAGCCTAATATACTATCAACTATCTTTAATGGTATTGGTATTGGTATTATTGCGAATGTTTTTTTTGTTATCGGAACTGAAACAAAAATTGATTATATAAGATTAGGATTTATTGCATTTTTTGCTATAATATTACTAATACTTAGTTCAATAGAAAAGGAATAACATGTATGAAATACTTTTATTAAGTGCGATTGCTGTTTTTGGGATATTATATTCAATGGGTCATTCTTTTTATAATAAATTAAAAGACAAAAATGGCTCAATAGATTTTACAAAAATACGTTGAACAAAAAAGGAAATTTATGTATGATTTAACAATTATAGGTTTTTTTACTATTTTTGCAGTAATTTATTCACTAGGTCATAGCGAATATAAAAAACTTCAAAAAAGACGTAATTAAATTTAAAAGAGAAAACTCTTAACAACTAAACAACTTAAAGAATTAATTAAATTAATTCATCTAAAAAATAGTTTCTTATAGCACAAAACAAATAAACGAGTTCTGTGTTAATAAACAACACTACCCTACTCCTTATTTTTTGTGTTAATAAGCTTAACTTTAAAATACAAAATTCTTACAGGAAAAAAATTATGAAAAACTTAACTACAAACACAAATACAAATGTTGCAAATTACTCTGAACTTGAAGGAATGATTAATCTTTCGAGACTAATGGCTACTTCAAAAGTTACAATTCCAGTTCATTTAAGAAATGAAGGTGATTGTTTAGCAATAGTAATGCAATCTGCACAATGGGGCATGAATCCATTTTCGGTAGCACAAAAAACTTTTCTGCTAAATGGTGTTTTAGGTTATGAAGCTCAACTTGTTGCAGCTATTATTAATAAAAACGCTCCAATAAAAGAAAGACTTAATTATCAATTCGTTGGAAATTGGGATAAAGTTATTGGAAACACAAAAGAAAAAACTTCTAAAAATGGAAATGTCTATAGAGTTAGTGCTAGTACTCCCGAAGATGAAAAAGGTTGTGGTGTTATCGTAAGTGCAACAATGCATGGAGAAACTAAACCACGTGAATTACATTTAATGCTTACACAAGTAACTGTTAGAAATTCAACTCTTTGGGCCGAAGATCCAAAACAACAACTATCTTATTTAGCATCTAAAAAATGGTCTAGACTTTTTTGTCCTGATGTAATTTTAGGTGTATATACAAAAGATGAAGTTGAAGAAATAGTTGGAAATGTAACAATTGAAGAAACTTTTGAGAACGAAACTGTTCATAATGAAAAGCCTATTCAAACTGTTCAAATAGAATCAAAACCAACTATTCAAACTAAACAAATTGAAGTTCCAAATGAAAAACAAAAACCATCTGCTGCCTTACAACTCTTTACTTTCATAAAAAGTAAAGGAATTACAGATAGCAAAATGATTGGAAATTTTGTTACTAATGAACTTAAACTTTCAAAAGAAAATATAGATGGAATTAACAATACTCTTTCTGATTTACCAGAACTAGAAAAAACAATTGTTAAGTTCACTAGTAGTTCTTACTATAAATTGTTCACTTTTATAAAAAGCAAAGGTATTAATGATTATGAGAAAATAAACTCATTTATCAATGATATGCTTGGCGTTACAAAATTTGATGAAGAAGAAATTATTGAAATCCTCAACCAACCAGATAGCTTAAATTCATTAATTAATGAATTTAAACAACTTGAAGGTATAGAAGATTTTAATTTTGAAGAATCTAATATTTTCAATCATTAAATGATTTAAGATGAATAGCATAAATAAACTACTGTATACCTCATCTGCTATTGCATTATATTTAAGCACTATTGCTTTTTGTTTTGTATTGCTAATAGGTTTAATTTTAATAGTCACACTATGTAGCTATTTACCAAAAGGGATTAGTTCTTTTATTATCCCTTTATGGATAATAGTCTAATCCTTTTCAAAAAAAGGAAAAATTATGTCAAAAACAATTTCAAAAAAAATCTTAAACGATTTAGACACATACATTGAAATGAACCTTCCAAAAGTTCTACAACAATACACAACAGATTCATTAGGTGACAGAAGTAAATATATTGGTGCTTCTGATATTTCAGGATGCTTGAGAAATTCTTTTTTATCAAAAAAAGAAAAAGTTAAACATTCAATTGAAAAGTTGATAGTTTTTCAAAGAGGTCATTTAACTGAACAAATTGTTGAGTTAATGATTTCAGGTACTAACTATTCTAAACAAGTTGAACTTTGTAGCAAAGCATATAATGGATTTGATATTAAAGCTCACCTAGATTTCACAATTGAATCTTCAAAAAGAGCAGTTGTATTGGAAGTTAAATCAACCAGCACACCTGTTGACGAACCATATGAATCTTGGATTTTACAAATACAACTTCAAATGGGTTTATTGCAAAAAAGATTTCCAAACAAAAAAGTGTCTGGTTATGTTGTAGCAATAAATGTAAATACAGGTTGGTATAAAACATTTCATGTTTCACCAAACATAACTTTATATGATATTGCAACAAAAAAGGCTAATGAACTTGCCTTTGCAATGCAATTAGATGTAGAACCAAAAGCGGAATTGCAGAACTATTGCAGCGAGTGTCCTTTTAAAGATGGCTGCCCTGCTATATGTTCTCATACACCCGTTCAATTACCTCATGACTTAATAAAAGACATAGAGGAAATTGGTCGACATAACAATACGATTAAAAGAATTAGTTCATTAAAAAACAAAGTAATGAGCTTTATGAAAGCCACAAACAATAAAATTGTAAAGGCAAACAATACAACCATTTCACTTGTAACAAAAACTAATGAGTACGAAATGGATATAGCAAGGTTTAAAATTGAAGAACCCGAGCTTTACTCAAAATATAGAAAAGATTCTAATACTTATTCGTATTTGAACATTATCTAAACTAACAAAAAAACAATTACCCAACCGTTCGGGTAATTAAAAAATCAAATAAAAATAAAAATCAGCATTAACTCCACTGTTTAACTACAGAGGATTCTTTATGCTTAAAAAAAGGAAAAATAATGTTATCTTCATTAGAAAACAATGCAAAAAACGAGAACAAATTAAGAAATATTGTTCAATTAAATAAAGTTGGGTCAACTATTTATACTGATGCAACATCTGAAGCTTTAAATTTTGGATGTTCTAAATCAGAATTCATAGCAGCTCTAAAAAAAGATATTGATAAAACTGCGTATGATTTAATTGAATCATATGGAATTATCAAAAGTGTAAAAAATGGAATAGTTACAGATATAGCTAATCCAGAAACAGTAAATAGTTTTTTTGATACTTGCTATATTCAATCTGAGGATTCAGTTGAACTTGCAGGTGTTAAATTCATTTTTGGAAAATCTTTTCCTGAAAAGCTAGAACTAACACAATTGATATATTCTAACGTTTTAGATATTTCAAAAAAAGAATTAACTCATTTATCAAAAGCAATAACTCTATACGAAACAACTAATGATGAGGTTAAAAAAGCAATTTTATACCCTTCATTAGTAAAGGCTGACGAACTTATTGAACAAATTGGGCTTATTAACACAAAATTTAATGATTTTGTAAAAAAAATGAATTATAAGCAAAGAACTCTTTTTAATACAACTTTTAAAAGAAGTGGTGTTACTGAAGTTATTCAAAATTCCACTTACATTGATATTGATGGAATTAGACAATGTGTTCATAATGTTGATGTTAAGCCTGTAATTA
>JAGPIQ010000081.1 GCA_018054895.1 Lutibacter sp.
GCCTTCATTTCTAATAGTTCAAACACATCTTGAACTAAATTAATAATGTTAAAAGGTTGTTTGTTTAAATTTAAGTCGGCGGCTTCTAATTTCGAAATTAAATCTAAATCTTTTACTATTGAAATAAGTCTATCAACACCTTTGTTAGCTCTTTTAAGGTATTGCAATCCAATTTTTTTATCATTGATAGCGCCATCTTCTAAAGTCAATAAATACCCTTGAACAGTAAATAAGGGTGTTTTTAATTCGTGTGAAATGTTCCCTAAAAACTCACGACGATAGTTCTCGCGCATATTTAGTTTTTTAATTTGCTGATGTTTGTTTTTAGCAAATTTTTCGACTTCACGTGAGAGCGTTTCAAGGTCGGAAGTGATAGATGTTTTATTAAAATCTGATTTGTCAAGTATAGAAACACTGTCGTAAATTTGTTTAATACGTTGGTAAATAAACTTCTCCAATCGAAATTGAGTAATTAAAAAAGTAAAGCTAAAAACAATTAAAACAAATAGCAGCATATAGCTGAATTTAAGCCAAATGTCTAATATAAAATAAGCAGATATAAATAAAGTAATTGTAGTAAAAAAGGTGATAAATAACGATGAAATAAAAGCAAATGAATATGTTTTTTTAATCTTCATCAATTACAAATTTATAGCCAACACCTTTAATAGTTTTAAAATAGTCATCTCCAATTTTTTCACGTAGTTTACGAATGTGAACATCAATAGTTCTTCCTCCAACGACTACTTCATTACCCCAAACACTATCTAAAATATCTTCTCTTTTAAATACTTTTCCTGGTTTTGAAGCTAATAATGAAAATAATTCGAATTCTTTTCGTGGTAAAGATAGTTTTTCTCCATCTTTAATAATAACATATTCTTCTCTATCAATAATAATTTCACCAACCGTAACTTGGTCAGTTGAAGTGGTGGTGTTTTCTCCATCATTCACTCGACGTAGCAATGCTTTTATTTTGCTCACTAACACTTTTGGTTTGATGGGTTTTGTAATATAATCATCCGCACCTACATCAAAACCAGCAACTTGAGAATAATCTTCACCACGAGCCGTAAAAAATGTGATTAATACATTCTCTAGTTCAGGAGTTGCTCTAATTTTTTCACAAGCCTCAATTCCATCCATTTCGGGCATCATAATGTCCAAAATAATTAAATGTGGAATTTCTTTTTTCGCAATTTTAACAGCTTCTAAACCATTTTTTGCAGTGAAAACTTTGTACCCTTCATTCTTTAAATTATAACCAACTATTTCTAAAATATCTGGTTCATCGTCAACAAGTAAAATTTTAATATCTGAATTCTTCATAGATAAATGTAAATCTATTTCAAAAGTAACTATAAAATATTACTCCAAAACCTTTCCAAGTAAACTAATTGAAATGATAACATTTAGCTAGCATAAACCTTACACTAAATTAATTTTTTATAAAAACATCATTAAATATTTAATATTTAAACTCTTATAAGGTATTAATCAAAATATTTATATATTTTTAATATTAACTAAAAAAAAACAGCTATGAAAAAATTTTACATTTTATGTGTTACACTTTTTATTACAACGCTTAGTTTTGGGCAAGGTCTTGAAACATTTACAAACTTACCTTTATCGGGTACTTCTTATGCTACTGGAAGTTTTACAGGAGACAATGGGGTTACTTGGAATTATGTTGAATGCAGGGACGAAAATGGAGACGAATTTAGTTCAGGAATTGTAGGAAAAGCAGTCTTATTAAGAACTACAACAAGTCCAGGGCCAGGTTCAATTTCTGCAAATTCTGGCGCAAATGGAGTTGGTGAATTATCGATGAAATTATATAAAGCCTTTTCATCTACAACCTTAAGACAAGTTGATGTTTATGTAAATGGAACTTTATATGGAACATCTCCTGGGTTTGATGATACTGCTGAACATATATATGTAATTACTGGAATTAATAAAACAGGGAATGTCCTTATTGAAATAAAAAACACAAAATCTGCTCAAATAATTGTTGATGATGTTAAATGGAGTGCGTTTGGAACTACCCTTTCTACACCTAAAAACCAAATTGAAGGTTTTGCATTGTATCCAAACCCAGTGGTAAATGGTAAGTTTACGATTGCTTCAAAAAGTAATGTTCCTAAGCAAGTAGAAATTTATTCTTTATTAGGAAAGCGAATGATTGATAAAGTCGTGAAAATTAATGAAGTTGTTGAGGTTTCTAATTTAAGCAAAGGTATTTATATTCTTAAAGTTGAAGAAGAAGGTAAGACAGCAGTTAGAAAATTGGTGATTCAATAAATTGTTATTCAACGTACTATAAAAACATTTCTAATTTATAAATTTTCAGACACACTGATATTTACTAGTATTTATTAAAAAATTGTTTGCTATGAATTTAAAACTAAACTTCGAAAATATTTTGTTTTTAGATATTGAAACTGTTCCTGAAGTGGAAACATTTCATAATTTATCTGAAGAAAAACAAGAACTCTATAACCTAAAAACCCAATACCAACGCAAGGAAGATGTTACTGTGGAAGAATTTTACGAACGTGCTGGAATTTGGGCGGAGTTTGGTAAAATTGTATGTATTTCGCTTGGGTATTTTACCAGTTTTAAGTCGGAAGATAGAAAGTTTAGAGTTACCTCTTTTTATGGTGATGAGGTGCAGATTTTGACTGATTTCAAAAATTTATTAGAAAAGCATTTCAATAAACAACAACATGTTTTATGCGGACATAATGGTAAGGAATTCGACTTTCCGTACATTGCACGTAGAATGATTATCAACCAAATAAATTTACCTGAAAAGTTGAATTTATTCGGAAAAAAACCTTGGGAAATTCCACATATTGACACGATGGAATTATGGAAATTTGGTGATTATAAACATTTTACTTCCTTAAAATTGTTGACATCCATTTTGGGAATTCCTTCGCCAAAAGATGATATTAGTGGAAGTGAAGTCGCTGCCGTTTTTTACCAAGAAAAAAACATAAAACGCATTGTAACCTATTGTGAAAAAGACACGATTGCCGTTGCGCAGTTGCTGTTACGTTTTAATAATCAACCTATTTTGAGTGAGGAAGATATTGTGCATGTATGAGTATTCTGACTTTGACTCAGACTCAGACTTTGACCAATACCAAAACTAAAAATTTAGATTTTTTTATCATTTCTTCGGACATCGGTCTTCCGACTTTTATTGCATTGTAAAGAATAATTTAGAAGTTAGGCTTCAATAGTGCTATTTTATCAGTTAAAACAGTTATTTTACTTTCAACGTTTAAATTTCAACGTAACAAAAGACACAGTTACATGCTCCTTTAAACTTAAATTTGCAGTAAATATTTTATTCATTTGATTTTTTTTTAAATTAAAATTACGAATGAACTTAATTATAATTATGAAAAAATCAAACACATTTATCAAAGTAAACTTTATAATTTTAAGTATATCTATGGCGTTTTTTAGCTGTAAAAACACTAACAATAAAGAAGTTTCAAAAATAGAAACCTCAAAAACTAAAAGTGAACAACTTATTTTGAGTAAAGGATTTCAATTGCTTGAATCAAACTGTTTTGCTTGTCACAGTCCAAAAGGTGCTATTGATGATAGAATTGCACCTCCAATGGTAATGATTAAAGAATACTATATTTCTGAAAATGAGAATATTTCCGAAGAAGAATTTATTAAAAACCTCATTGCTTTTATTCAAAATCCAACTGCTAAAATTTCAAAAATTCCTGAGGCAATTGAGCGATATGGTTTAATGCCTAAAATGAATTTTACAGAGGAACAAATTACACAAATTGCTAAATACATCTACCATTCTAAATTAGAAGAACCAGATTGGTACACAAAACACTTTCCTACTGAAAAGTTCATACATTTAGAAAACTTAAAAAACGAAGACTTAAGTTATGAAGAACTTGGTTTAAAATACGCCATGAGTACAAAAGCTGTTTTAGGTAAAAATTTAATTGCCGCAATAAAAAACAAAGGTACTGAAGAGGCTGTTGCTTTTTGTAACACTAGAGCTTTTAATATAGTTGATAGTGCTGGTGTTGCCTTAAATACAAAAATTAAAAGAGTTTCAGATTTTCCTAGAAACTTGGTAAATACCGCAAATAAAACCGAGCTAAATTATATACAAAATACAAAAAATGCTATTAAAAATAATGAAAAAGTGACACCTTTAGTACAAGAAATAGATGATAAAATGGTTGGTTATTATCCAATTGAAACCAATAAAATGTGTTTGCAATGTCATGGGTTGCCAAATACTCAAATTTTACCAGCAACATTAACCAAATTAAAGCATTTATATCCAACTGACAAAGCAATTGGATATGGTGAAAATGAGCTTAGAGGTATTTGGGTTATTGAAATGAATAAAAAGTAGAGATTCAAAACATTAGAATTATTCTTCCATTTTACTGGATAGTTCAAACCAGCGTTCTTCTTTTTTATCAATAGCGTTGCTAATTTCTTGTAATTTAATAGATTGCTCATTTATGGCATCACCAACTAAAGAACCGTCTAAAAATTTGGCTTCAATCGCTTCTTTTTGTTGATGTAATTTTGCAATATCACCTTCAATAGCATCAAATTCCATTTTTTCTTTATAGGAAAGTTTTACTTTTGGTTCGGATTTAACACGTGTATCAGCTACTTTTTCAATAACAACAATTTCTTCTTCTTTTGGTTTAGAATCTTCATACGCTCTAAAGTCAGAATAGTTACCAGGGAAATCTTCCACCACACCATCACCTCTAAAAATAAACAAGTGATCCACAATTTTGTCCATAAAGTAACGGTCATGCGATACCACTAACAAACATCCAGGGAAATCTAATAAAAATTGTTCCAGCACATTTAAAGTGATAATATCCAAGTCGTTAGTAGGCTCATCCAATATTAAAAAGTTTGGATTCTGAATTAAAACAGTACATAAATACAAACGTTTACGCTCGCCACCACTTAATTTTTCAACAAAGTCGTACTGTCTTTTTCGGCTAAATAAAAAGCGTTCCAATAATTGCGCTGCTGATATTTTTCGTCCTTTGGTTAATGGAATAAATTCCCCAAATTCTTTAATAACTTCAATAACTTTTTGACCTGGTTTTATAACAATTCCATCTTGTGTGTAATAGCCAAATTTTATGGTTTCGCCAATCACCACTTTTCCGCTATCCACAGGAATTTCACCCGTAATAATATTTAAAAAACTGGACTTACCAGTTCCGTTTTTTCCAATAATACCAATACGTTCACCACGTAAAAAGTTGTATTCTAACTTGTCTAAAATCTTTAAATCGTCAAATGATTTTGATATGTTATGCAATTCTAAAATTTTAGTTCCCATACGTTCCATATCAATTTCAAGTTGAACGGTATGGTCATTTCTACGTTTGGAAGCAGCTTCTTTAATTACATAAAAATCGTCAATTCTACTTTTCGATTTTGTAGTACGCGCCTTTGGTTGGCGACGCATCCAATCCAACTCCTTTTTAAACAAGTTTTTAGCTTTATCAACCGAAGCTTGCTCACTTTCTATACGTTCTTCTTTTTTCTGTAAGTAGTTGGAATAGTTTCCTTTATAGGTGAAAAACTCACCATTATCTAATTCCACAATTTCGTTACACACACGCTCTAAAAAAAAGCGGTCGTGCGTAACCATAAACAAGGTTATTTTTTCCTTTTCAAAATAACTTTCTAACCATTCAATCATTTCTAAATCCAAATGGTTGGTTGGCTCATCTAAAATTAATAAATCAGGTTTATGAATCAGAATAATCGCTAACGATAAGCGTTTGCGTTGCCCACCCGAAAGCGAACCTACTTTTTGTTCTAAATTTTCTAATTTTAGTTTCGATAAAATCTGCTTGTATTGCGTTTCGAAATCCCAAGCGTTCAAGCGCTCCATTTTTTCGAAAGCCTTTTGATACTCTTTTTCATCCTCAGGATTATTCAAAGCGTGTTCATACGCTTCAATAGCTTTTAAAGCCTCATTATCCGAATCGAAAATAGATTCTTCAACCGTTAACTCATCATTTAATTGATCTTCTTGCGATAAATACTCAATTTTCAACCCTTTTCTGCTTACAATTTGCCCAGTATCGGACGCGTCTAAACCAGCAATAATGTTCAACATAGACGTTTTTCCAGTCCCATTTTTAGCAATAAAAGCAATTTTTTGGTCTTTATTAATCCCAAAAGAAATATTGCTAAACAACGTTAATTCGCCAAACGACTTTGATATATTTTCAACAGATAAGTAATTCATTAACCGATAAATTTTTGCGCAAAACTACATAAAATAAATCCGAAAACGATAATTATTATATTTTGCTAGTGAGAGCGTCTCGCTCGTACAAACAATGATAACTTGCTCCGTAAAGCCTCCCGACTTTGAGCAATAGTATTAAAATGAAAGTTAAAAGGTTTTAAAAAAATAAAATTGAGTAAAAAATCAAAATTTTGACAGATAGGATTACATAAAGCATAGTGCCGCAAAGTCAGGAGACTTTGCGGAGCGGTGACTTTGCGGAGCGGGCATAATCTTGGTTTCTAGCCTCAGTTCTATATCTAATATTGAATATTTTACTTTTAACTTTCAAAAAACCGTATTTTTATCGCTTAAAATTCAGCAATGCTTTCAGTTAAAAATGTTTCAATAGCGTTTCAATCCAATAAACAATGGAATACCGTTGTAAAAAACGTGTCTTTTGAATTGGGTAATCAACAAATTTTAGGGATTGTAGGCGAATCGGGTAGTGGGAAATCTGTGACTTCGTTGGCTGTTTTAGGCTTGTTATCTAAAAATTCAAAAGTAACAGGTGACATTTTATTCAACGGAACCTCACTTCAACATATTTCAGAAAAAGAATTTCAAAAAATACGTGGAAATCAAATTTCTATGATTTTTCAAGAGCCTATGAGTTCTTTAAATCCGAGTTTAACCTGTGGATTTCAAGTGCTGGAAATTTTACTTCAACATAAAAAAATAAGTAAATCACAAGCTAAAATACAAGTAATTGAGCTTTTTAATAAAGTAAAATTACCACGTGCCGAAACTATTTTTAACCAATATCCACATCAATTATCAGGCGGACAAAAACAAAGAGTGATGATTGCGATGGCAATAGCCTGCAAACCACAATTGTTAATTGCTGATGAACCAACAACTGCGTTAGACGTAACTGTTCAAAAAGAAATTATTGAATTGCTAAAGGAGTTGCAACAGGAAACAGAAATGAGTATTATTTTTATTTCGCACGATTTGGCGTTGGTTTCGGAAATTGCAGATACCGTTTTGGTGATGTATAAAGGTGAAATTGTGGAGCAAGGAAATGCAAAAACCGTGTTTAAATCGCCGCAACACAATTATACAAAAGCCTTAATAAATTCAAAACCAAATTTAAATGAGCGTTTAAAAAAACTGCCAACGGTGGCGGATTTTATCAATGAAAAAATTGAGTTGGACGTGTATACAAATGAAGAACGCGCCGAATTTCATCAAAAAATATACAGTAAAAAACCATTGTTGGAAGTAAAAGAATTAGCAACTTATTTTAATGCGGAAAATAGTTTTTTTTTCAAAAACACGAATGTTGTAAAAGCGGTTGATAATGTGTCGTTTCAATTATTTGAAGGAGAAACTTTAGGATTAGTAGGTGAGTCCGGTTGTGGGAAAACAACGTTGGGGAGAACCATTTTACAGTTAGAAAAAGCCACCAAAGGAACAATATTTTACAATCAAAAAGACGTAACGAACCTTTCAAAAAACGATTTAAAGAGTTTTAGAAGAGAAGTTCAAATTATTTTTCAGGATCCATTTTCGTCGTTGAATCCGAGAATTCCTGTTGGTCAGGCTATTATGGAACCTATGCAAGTGCACGGAATTTTTAATTCTTCCGAAGAACGAAAAAAATACGTGTTTGAAATATTGGAACGCGTTGGTTTACAAGAAGAACATTTTTACCGGTATCCACACGAATTTTCAGGCGGACAACGTCAACGTATTGGAATTGCAAGAACCATTGCGTTGAAACCAAAATTAATTATTTGCGACGAGTCCGTTTCCGCATTAGATGTTTCAGTTCAGGCGCAAGTTTTGAACTTATTAAACGAATTAAAAAAAGATTTCGGCTTTACCTATATTTTTATTTCACACGATTTAGCGGTGGTAAAATATATGGCGGATCAATTGGTGGTGATGAACAAGGGAAAAATTGAAGAAATAGGCGATGCCGATGTTATTTATGCAGCTCCAAAAACGCCCTATACTCAAAAATTAATAGATGCAATTCCTAAAGGAATTTAGTGTCAATAATTGTATATTGCGCCCCGTATGAAGCAATCAATTTCACATAAAATTTGTTGTATTGGAATGGTGTTCATTTCAATGTTTTCATATGCGCAGCAAGCAATGGTTGCAGATTCCGATAAAAAAAACTTAGATTTTCAAGGTTATTTTTTTGAAGGATTAAAGCAATATGCGATTAATAATTATGGGAAAGCCATTGAAAATTTAGAAAGTGCCTACAAAATAGATGCTGAAAGTATGGCGGTGGAATTTGAGTTTTCTAAAAACTATTTCCAGTTAAAAAAGTGGAATGAAGCTACACTTTTTCTTGAAAAAGCACTTGAAAGAGATCCAAATAACAGTTTTTTATTAATGCACCAAGTAGCAATTTACAAAGCGCAAAAATTGTTTGATAAAGCGATAGAAGTTCAACAAAAGATAGCGAAGTTAAAACCGAGTCAATTCGATAATTTAGTGTTGTTGTATATTGAAAGTAACAAATTTGCAGCTGCTGAAAAATTGATTGTTCAATTAAAAACGAGTGGCGTATTTTCAGAAAAACTGAACGAATATAAAAATAGAATAGCTGCCGAAACACTTAAAAGTGAGCCAGTTAAAAAAATAGAAAACACAAAAAGTACGGCGTTTGATATTGAAAGTTTGAGAAAAGAGTTTTTAAAAAATAAGGAATACGTAGTTTTGCAGCAATTGTTAGAGAAAGCATTTGCTGAAAATAAATTTGATGTATTGTATGCGGATAGTACGCTTGGGTTGGAGTATTTTCCAGCGCAACCATTGGTGTATAAATTAAATGCAATTGCCTTGCATAAATTAGGAAAATATTCAGAAGCTATTGACGTTTTAACTATTGGCATTGATTTTGTATTTGATGACAATACGATGGAATCCGACTTTTACAAACAGTTTTCATTGAATTATGAATTGGTCGGAAATAAAACCGAAGCACTGAAATATCAACAAAAAGAGCAAAAGTTAAGACTGAAAAAATGAAAAATATAGGAAAGTATTTAGTGGTTCTACTGGTAGTTTTATCATCATGTAAATCAACTAAAAAAGTTACTGAAGCAGGTGTTTTAGAAGATTTGACTTCAAAAAAAATTATTAGTAACCATTATAGTAATAATTTCAATCAAAATACCGTTGAAGCAAAATTAAATACCAGTTATTCGGATGGAAAAATGTCGGCAACGGTAAATGTAAAGCTTCGAATGGAAAAGGATAAAGCTATTTGGCTAAGCGCTACTAAATTAGGTTTTCCTTTGGCGAAAGTATTAATTACGCCAGATAAAGTTAGTTTTTATGAAAAAATAAAAGGGACTTATTTTGATGGTGATTTTTCATTATTGAATGATTTTTTAGGTGCAGAGTTGGATTTTGAAAATGTTCAAAATTTATTGGTGGGACAAGCTTTTTTTAATTTGAAAAAGGATAAATATACTTCTAAAATTGAAGAGAATTCCTACGAATTAGAACCTACAAAAAAGTTGAATGAATTATTTAGTATGTTGTTTTTTATAAATCCGACTAATTTTAAAGTGAACAGACAAGAAATTAAAAATGATGAAAAAAAACAATTATTGTCTGTTAAATATGCTGATTATACAAAAATACAAGGAGAAGATTTTCCAAAAGGTTTAGATATTAGAGCTGTTGAAAAAGATAAAATCACGACTATTAATATTGAGTATAGTGGCGTTGAGTTTAATAATAAATTGACATTTCCTTTTGAAATTCCAGAAGGATATAAAGAAATTAAGTTGAAATAATGAAGTTGAAATTCCATTTTTTATTGCTCTTTTGGTGTGTAAGTTGCGTTGTTGTGAATGCACAATCTTCCCGTAAATCATTAGAAGCACGCCGAACTCAAATCCAAAAAGATATCGTTTATATTAATAGGTTGCTTTCTAATTCAAAAAAGAAAGAATCGAATTTGTTGAATGACGTACGAGATTTAAAGAAGAAAATATCGATTCGTGAAGAGTTAATTACCATAATTTCAAAGGAATCAAAGGCTTTAGCAAATGAAATTTACACAAATCAATTGGATATTAATAAATATGAACGTGATTTAGAAGCGTTAAAAATTGACTATGCAAAAATGATTTACAAATCATACCAAAGTAAGTCTCAGAATAGTCGAATTATGTTTTTGTTATCTTCAGAAAATTTTTATCAAGCGTATAATAGACTTCAATATATGAAGCAATATACGTCCTTCAGAAAAAAACAAGGTGAAGATATTCAATTGAAAACGTTGAAATTAAAAAACTTAACGGATTCATTGCAAGTTAAAAAAGATCAAAAAGTAGCTTTGCTCGATGAAAAGAAAAAGGAACAAGAAGTTATAGAAAAAGAGAAAAAAGAGCAAGAGGTTTTATTAATAGAGGTTAAAAAGAAAGAGGGAGATTATAAAGGTCAAATTCAAAAATTTCAAAAAGAAGAAGATCGTATAGATGCTCAAATTGATAGAATAATTAGAGAAGCTATTGCTGCTTCCATTAGAAAAAGAGAGGCGGAAGCTGCGGCCGCTAGAGCAGCTGCGGCTAAAGCTTCTGTAACAAAGGGTTCAGCAAGTACTCCTGTTGCTTCAACTTCATCAACTCCTGCTGTTGCAGCTTCATCAAATACGAAAGCAACCTTTAGTTTAACGGCTGAAGCTAAAGCATTGGCATCACAATTTACGGCGAATAGAGGTCAATTACCTTGGCCTGTTGAAAAAGGCTTTGTATCCACATATTACGGAAAACAGCCACATCCAGTGGTGACTTCGGCAACAATACAAAGTAATGGAGTTCGAATTACCACCAGTGAAGGAAGTAAAGCGCGTGCTGTGTTTAATGGTGAAGTTATTGCAATTCAGGTAATGTCTGGTAATCAAAAAGCGGTTTTAATTCAGCATGGAAATTACATTACAGTGTATAAAAATTTAGAAACTGTTTTTGTACATAATGGCGAAAAAGTAAAAACCAAACAAGAAATTGGAACTATTTTTACCGATAAAGTAACTGGAAAAACAATTCTTGGATTCATCTTGTCTAAAAATACGGATACTGAAAATCCTGCAAGTTGGATTTATAATATGTAATTAATCTGGAAGAAAAAGGGCTTTTAATTCGGTAGCTTCGGAAGGTTTCATTTTTCCCGAAAGGATTAAACTCAATTGTTTACGGCGCAAAGCCCCATCATAGCGTTTAATTTCAAGTTCGGTTTGTGGTTGTATTTGTGGAATTGGAATAGGTTTTCCATGCGTATCAACGGCAACAAATGTATAAATGCCTTCATTTACTATGGAGCGTTCTTGAGAAGCTCTATCCTCCATCCAAACGTCTACATACACTTCCATAGACGAGTTGAAAGCGCGTGAAACCTTAGCTTCAATAGTCACCACACTTCCAACAGGAATGGCTTTGTTAAATGCTACATGGTTTACAGAAGCAGTTACAACAATGTTACGTGAATGTCTTTTTGCAGCAATACTACAGGCTCTGTCCATTCGTGCTAATAATTCACCTCCAAACATATTCCCTAAAGGATTTGTTTCACCTGGAAGTACAATATCTGTTAATATTGTTAATGAATCGGACGGAGTTTTAGTAGCCATATCTTTCTGTTTTACGGTAAAGATATAGTTATTTTATAAAAAAAATAAAATTAATAAATTTTAGAATTCTTGAACCAACAACCAAGCGTCAGCAGATACCGTTTTTTTAATGGCATTTAGCTTATTTGTAGCTTCAATTTCATTATTTAAACTTTCGTACGCAACTTGTGTTAAGTTCCACTTATTGGTGCCTAAAATTTTAGCGTTAAAACCTTTCGATTTTAATTCTTGTAGTTTTTTCTCGGCATTTTCAGTGTCTCTAAAAGCGCCTGCAATAATATGATAGTTAAATGTTTCTTTAGCAACACTTAATGTAATTGTAGGTAATGGATTGCTTATTACAAATGTCGCTTCTTGAATAGTTTTTTCAATTTGTTGTTGTTTAACTTGAGCTTCAACAACTAAATTTTGATGGATATTTTTTTGATATTCCATCCAACCAACAGAACCTAAAGCAAAAATAATAGCAGCACTTGCAGCATATTTAATAAATGCAGGCGTTCTTCTTTTGTTTTCTTCCGAAGGTAAAATAGGTGCAATTGTTTCCAATTGACGTACTTTTTCCTTGTACTCAACACGGTTCACTGTTTGTGAAACATATGAATTTAAACCAAATGATGACGTTAAATAGTTAACACTAATATAA
>JAGPIQ010000201.1 GCA_018054895.1 Lutibacter sp.
AGAGAGGTCATATCAGCCTTTTCAGCTTTAATCTCATAATTTAGTCCACATTTTATATTAAAAAGGTAGGTAGCATCTTCATTGGTTTGAAACGATTTTATTTCTTGGTTTTGGTAAATAAGCGTAACCAATGTTTTTGGAATTATTTTATTGGTAATTTTATCTAAAACTGTTCCTGAAACAATTTGAAAACATTCATTAGGTTCTAAAAAAAGATCTTTTTTTATGTGAAAATAATCAGGTTGTTTATTTTCTATATAATCAGTTAAAAAATTATAAGAATCCTCAAGGCAATCTATTCGACTAGCTACTATTTTATAGTTGGTAGCACACGGAAATTGAACAATGTACTTGCCGTCATTATTTATTTTAATAGATTGAGTTTCAATATTATTAATAAATAATTTTAAGGTAGCGCTAATAGGCTCTTTTGTAATTTTATTTTTTATGGTTCCTGTAATAGTTTGAATGCATTCAGACTCTAAATAAAAGTCGTGTTTTACAGTATCATTATTTTTATTAGTTGTCGAAAATGCATAAAAATCATTAATATAATTGATCGAAGAGGTTATTAAAGAGTAATTTTCGTCACATTCTATATTAAAACTATAGGTTCCATTTATTACTTTTACTTTTTCAATTTCTTCACCATTTTTATTTAAAGTAATCGTCACATTAGGTATTATTTCTTTTGATATGCCATTTCTAAATACACCTGAAATAACCTGATAACATTGCTTATTTAGTTCAAAATTTTGAGTGAGGCTTTTAGCTGTGATTCCAGTTTTAAAACTATGATTATTAGAGGCGTAATTTGTTGATTTTATTGCAATTTTGTAATTCAAATCACACGCTAGCTTAAAAGCATATTCTCCCAAACTATTGGTTTTTACAATGGTTATTTCTTTTTCATCTAAAAACAACGAAACAAGTGCGTTTGGAATCGGTTTTTTTGTTTCCTTGTCTAAGATTAATCCTGAAATATTTTGCATGCAATCAGTAATTCTTACGGTTGAATTCTGCGGCAAGGAATATTTTCTAACTTCTGAATTGTCAGAACTTAAAGCCATAAATATTGAGCAAAATAAAAATAATTTAGATATTCTCATTTTTTTAAACCAAAAAATTAAATTTATAATATTATTGATAACAATTTTGGGGAAATGTGAATTTTTAAGTTCGCACAATTTTTTTGAGGGGAAAAAAAGCAATCGATTATAAATATATAACGATTTTTTAAATGTTTTAAATAAATTTTGTAGATGGTATTATAATAGTATTGAATGGTCTTTTTTTTCTAAAAAGTTGATTTTAAAATAAATTTTCTTTAACATATTTTTAAGATATTTTAGCTTTTGGTTTAATAGTTTAGATCCTTATATTTATTAAAATTAACTCAATTTAACATTTTATGATAAAAAAGTTATTTACCTCATTTTTAACGCTATTGTTAATTGTGGGAATTTCAGTAACTGCTGAAGCTCAACGTAAAAAGAAAAAAGAAGAGGAGAAAGAAGCTCCTACTGCTCTAAAACCAAAAAAGGAAAAGATTGAACCTTATTCTAAAGTAATAACTAGTGAAGCTAAAAGTGATGATGGTTTGTTTAAAGTTCACCTTTTAGATGATAAATATTTTTATGAAATTCCAGATTCGCTACTAGAAAGAGAGATGCTGATGGTAACTCGTATCGCTAAGAATACATCCAATAAAGAAAGTTTTGGAGGGCAAAAAACGAATACACAAGTTTTACGCTGGCAAAAGAAAGATAAAAATATTGTTTTACGTGTTGTTTCGCACGACATTGTAGCCAATGAAGAATTACCAGTTCATGAGGCTGTTGTAAATTCTAATTTTGAACCTGTTTTGTTCTCTTTTCCTATAAAAGCATTTACAGATGATAAAAAATCTACAGTTATAGATGTTACAGAACTTTTTTCTACGGATGTAAAACCGCTAGGTTTACCAGAAAGTGATAGAAAAGAATATAAAATTTCGAAACTTGAGACTAAAACTTCGTTTATAGAAAGTGTTAAGAGTTATCCTTTAAATATTGAATCTCGTCACGTAAAAACATATGCAGCCAGTGAGCCTCCATCAAATTCAAGTACTGGAACGGTTTCTGTTGAAATGAGTAATTCTATGATTTTACTTCCGAAGGAACCGATGAAAAGAAGAATTTTTGATGAAAGAGTCGGTTGGTTTATTTCAAGTCAAACTGATTATGGTTTAGAGGCTCAAAAAAGTAAAGAAGTAACTTTTTTAGATAGATGGAGGTTAGAAGTGAAAGATGAAGATCTTGAAAAGTTTAAAAATGGAGAATTAGTAGAGCCAAAAAAGCAAATTATTTATTATATAGATAGAGCAACGCCTACTAAATGGGTGCCTTTTATAAAACAAGGAATTGAAGATTGGCAAGTTGCTTTTGAAGCTGCTGGTTTTAAAAATGCAATTATAGCAAAAGATCCTCCTACAAAAGAAGAAGATCCAGAATGGTCTCCTGAAGATGTGAGATATTCTGTGGTAAGATATTTAGCTTCACCTATACCAAATGCCAATGGTCCTCATGTTAGCGATCCAAGATCTGGAGAGATTTTAGAATCGGATATTAACTGGTATCACAATGTAATGAGCCTATTACAAGGTTGGTTTTTTGTACAAACGGCAGCCATAAATCCTGAAGCACAAAGTGTCGCTTTTAAGGATGATGTTATGGGACGATTGATTCGGTTTGTTTCTTCTCATGAAGTTGGACATACATTAGGATTACCACATAATATGGGGAGTAGCGCTTCTTATCCTGTAGACTCTTTAAGGTCTGCAACTTTTACAAAAAAATATAGTACAGCACCTTCAATAATGGATTATGCACGGTTTAATTATGTTGCACAACCTGGCGATAAAGATGTTGCTTTAATGCCAAATATTGGTGTGTATGATAAATATGCAATGAGTTGGGGATATCGCCCTATTTTAGAAGCTGAAACTGCTGAAGATGAAAAACCAATTTTAGATAGTTGGATATTAAAACATGCAGGTGATCCGTTGTATAGATTTGGGCATCAGCAAGCTGGAAGTGTGGTTGATCCAAGTTCTCAAACAGAAGATTTAGGAGATAATGCTATAAAAGCAAGTTTATATGGAATTGCTAATTTAAAAAGAATTGTTCCTAATTTAATTAAATGGACTGCTGAAGAAGGTAAGAATTATGATGATTTAGAAACTATGTATGGTCATGTTATTGCTCAGTTTAATAGATACATGGGGCATGTTTCTTCTAATTTAGGAGGTGTTTATGAAAACTATAAAACGTATGATCAAGAAGGATTGGTGTATACTCATGTAAAAAAAGAGCATCAAAAAAACTGCTTATTATTTTTAAATGAACAATTATTTTCAACTCCAAGTTGGTTAATAGATAAAGAAATAATAGGTAGAACTGAATATTCTGGAATAACTGAAAGAATTAGAAGCATTCAAGTTAAAACGCTAGATAATATTCTTGATTTAGGTAGAATGATGCGAATGATAGAAAACGAAACTTTAAATGGAGTAGAAGCCTATACTTTAATTAATATGATGACCGATTTAAGAAATGGGATTTGGGCTGAATTATCTTCCGGAAAAGAGATTGATACGTATAGAAGGAATTTGCAAAGAGCACATGTTGAAAGATTAGCAGAACTTTTAAATTCTAAAGATGTTAAGGTTACAAGTAAGTCAAGCTATTTAAAATCTACTGCAGTTACAGTAAAAGAATCAGATATTATTCCAATTGTTAG
>JAGPIQ010000202.1 GCA_018054895.1 Lutibacter sp.
GTTATGGGAGTTGCTGTAATATAGTTTGTATTTGGAGTTGTATAACCGTTACTCGCGTTGGTTACAAGCCCTTTTGTATTTACAATTACAGTAGAATTTCCTAGGTAATTATTTAAATTTCCATCAGAAAAACCAGCTTCAATAACATCATTACAGTTGTCTCCATCGCTATCCGCATCTAAATAATTAAAAAGAGTGTCGCTATCCGTATTTGAAATTGTGTATTGAATTGTACCGCTATCTGGCGAAGTTTCAGCAGTATCATCCCAACCATTTGTTCCAATAGTTGTTGAAATAGCGTCAATAATTCCATCGAAATTAGTATCTACTAAGCCGCTACCAGATTCTTCCAAATCGTAAATTCCATCATTATCACTATCCAAATCTAAATAATCAAAAACACCATCATTGTCCGTGTCAATAGGTACCGTAATTCCGTTAAAAGCATCATCTAAACCATCATTATTACTATCAGTACTTAATAAAGGGATTAAAGTACCAGCACCTTCAATTCTATTGGGAATGCCATCATTATCACTATCATAGTCAAATTCATCGGTAATACCATCATTATCACTATCAATTGGTAAACAAGTTGCTTTTATTTTAAAAACGGCAGTATTGTCAGTAGTTTCAGAAGTGTTTTTATGCGTATAACTAAAAGAGTTGATCATGCTTGAAACAAATTCAAAAGTAGCAGTGCTAGGAGCAAGGGACGTTCCTTTTATTTTAAAGCGAATTTCAAAAGAAGAAAATTGCGTAATGCCAGATTCGTACACACCATCGTAATTTGTGTCCACCAATAATTGGTCATCTGGATCTAGTAATGTAATTGTTTTAGAAGTAGGAACTTGAATAATAAATTCCTGTTCATCCGTTAAATTACCACCACCTAAAGTAGTACTTGTAGGAAGTTTAAATACTAAATTTAATTCCTTGTTAAAATTTATTTTATAAGTTACAGAGGATTCGGTTAAGCCATTTTTTGCAGAAACATCACTTCTAAAAGAACCATCATTTGAACCCATTAAATTATTTGAAAGGTTATTAGAAGTTACTGTTCCAGTATAATTATAAGACCCACTAGTTAAATTACCACTATTAAGGTTTACCAATGAAATTGGGGAATCGCCATAAGATTCCGTACAATTTAAAATGCCATCGTTATCATTATCAACGTCTATATTATCAATAATTCCATCAGTATCAGTATCATCAGGACAAATACTAATTGGTATTTCAGGTGAATCTAATGTTAAACCAGAACAAGCTAATTTTCCTTTTAATTTATAGTTTCCAGGCAGCAATGGAATATACTCAGTAGTTGTGTTTCCTGTTGGTATATTATTAAAAAGCCATTCAACACTATCAAAATTACTCATATTGGCAGCTTGTAATTTTATATTAGGTATACAAATACCAAGCGTTAAAAAAGAAGTATCATAATTAATTTCTGGAGCAGTTGGAAAACCAGCATAAAAACTCCCTGACGTGGCAGCACCATTATAATTAAAGTAGGCGCAATACAATTCATCATCACATTGTACGGAAATAGAACCACTTAAGCCAGTAATTTTATAGGTAACATAATCTGTTTTACCTGTTACAGTATAAGGACCACTAGTTGGAAACGTATTTAAAGGTAAACCATCAATGGTTACAGTTGCTGTGTTTTTTGTAACTATAGAAACACCACCTTTGTAAATTGTGTTTCCAATTTTATCAATAAAGGCAATATTATCTACATTTCCTTTCGCTTCACAACTTAAAGGTGGTACAAAAAATAGTCCTTGGTTTGCTTCGCTTGGAGAACCACTATTATTTAAACCACCAACACCTTGATAGGCAAATACGTCTTCTGATGTTTCAACGTACATATTGCCATTTACACTATATTTATCTCCTTCAATTACATAATATTCACCAGCATTTTTGGTAGCTATGGCAGTTGTACTTCCATTAATATAAATTTTAGTATTGTCATAATGCGCCACTAATAATACATTTTCCCAGCCGTTAGATCCAAATCCTTTTACAAAAATATACTCTTTGCCAATTTTATCAGCTCCTACAATTTGGTCTATTCCATAATCTTTACTATTTGCACTCATATGAAAAGTTCCATTTGCCGATCCACAATTCACTACAATTTTTTTGTCAGATTTTATGAGTGCCCCTATAACTCCTCTATTTGTAGTATTATTTGAACTGTTTGCAGCAAAAGTATATGTTCCACCTTTATTTAAAGTGATTGTAATTGGAAATGTACCTGCAGTATAATTTTCTAAAATAATTCCCGTAGGTAAGTTACTAATTGTTACAGTAGTATTATTCTCAGTAGCCATAATGGATGCAAAATTCAAATAATCAGTATTTGGGTTTTCATTGGTATAACTACCTATTCTAAATTCGGTTCCACCAGCAGCATACAAACCTTTGCTAACCAATGCTCCAGCTTGAGCTGAATCTTTGCTATTCACTCTAATAGAAACATAAATTTGATCACTAGCTTCTACAATATATCCTTTATCAATATAAGTAGTACTTATAGTTGCTGGATCTAAAAAAAGTTGTCCATAGTCAGAACCTAAAGATTCACTTTTAGGATTTAAATTTGAAACAACCCCAATTATATCAGTACTTGGGGCTGAACCTACCTTTTTTATTCTATACGTTACATCCCTATTGCTAGGTGTTGATATATACATGTGTTGATCGCCAGGTATCGATTTATTTGAGTTAGCAGCTGTTAAGGGCGGTATATAATGCGTTTTATTCAATTGTGAATAAGACGAAGTATGAACGAATATTACAAGTACTAAAAACAAAAGAAACTGGACGCTATGCTTAAACATAAAAACCTTTTTAAGTGTAAAATATACTGTTAAAAATAGGTATTTAATTTTAATAAATACATTAAAATTTTTCACAATGAAAATTGCCTTATCTTCAAGGAACTTTTATGTTAAATTTATTGTTAGACCCTATGAAGTTAAAAAGGTTTAAAAGCTTTTATAGATCTCTTTTTTGAAGTAATAAAAAGGAAAAATACACAAACAAAAACGTCCACACTAACACAATTAAAACATCGAACGGTTGCACAGAAAAATCTTTCGTAACAGTTTCTCCAATTTGTTGCGCTACCGTTTTAACGGCACTTAACCGGCTAAAAGGTTCTTTAATTAAATTGCTCATAGCTTCCAAAGGTAAAAACTGCATAATACTATCTACATTCGGTTTTAGTTTCCAATGTAACATACCTTTTATAAAACTTTCGGCAATAAACCAAACAAACATTCCACCAACAGCAAAGGCAGAACGTTTAATTAAAATTCCTAAAAATAAACCGAAAGAAAAGAAGCCCACTAATTTTACAAAAAAAGCACCTAAATATTCTAAATCCGTTGTAATGATGGAGATTTCATTAAAATCGGAATACATAAATCCTAAAATAAGCGAAACAACAGCTACAAAAATGGTGGAAATAAAAGCCAATAAAAGCACTGTGTAAAATTTGGAAAGTATGAATTCTTTTTTGCTTAAACCATCAATTAGATTCTGTTTTAACGTTTTGTTGCTATATTCATTTGCTACCATTGAAACAATAACAAGCAATAGAAATATTTTGAAAAATGAAGCTATATAGGTGTTAAAATGCCAAATAAAAGGAAAGTTAAAAATACCTTGTTCTGCCAAATGAAATTTAATTGGTCCAATGTCAAATTTCACAGCAGCAATGAATGCAATGGAAGTTAATAATGCAAAGTATATAAAAA
>JAGPIQ010000203.1 GCA_018054895.1 Lutibacter sp.
ACAACTTCTAAGAATGCTCCTTTAATATTTATGCTTTCTTCTGAACCCGATTTAAGAATTTTCATAGATATTAAATTGATTATCAATCCAATTGAAGCAACAATTAACATTGAGAATCCTGCTACTTTTGGTGGATCTTGAAATCTTTGCCAGGCTTCATACAAAATATAACCAGAAATAAATATTAGCACAATTGCATTAATCAAAGCAGAAAATATTTCAGTTCTTAAATAACCATATGTTTTTTTACTATTTCGAGGTTTAGATGCCATCCAAATTGCAAAAAGTGCCAATACCTGTCCAGCCACATCTGTGAGCATGTGTGCGGCATCTGAAAGTAAGGCTAAACTATTTGACATGAACCCCACAATTACTTCAACGATGAAATATACTAATGTTATTGAAAAGACAATTTTTAAGGATTTGTTGTGTTTATTACCTGCTGATGTTGTTGTTTCTGTTGACATATTTATTTTATTCAAATTATAGTTTTCTGGTATTAATCATTCTCATTTTCTTCTCCATGTTTATGAATCATTTTTTGTTTCCATTTTGCATACCATTGTTGATGGTGTAATGAAAGTAAAAAATATAATACCAAAGCTCCTACTATTGCTATGATAAACATATTTAATCCTACCGCAACACCTACGGCTGATGTACACCAAACGGTAGCTGCAGTTGTTAATCCATGCGATGTTCCTAAACTGTTATTGCGATATATTATACCAGCTCCAAGAAAACCCACTCCAGTGATAATGTTTGCAATAATTCTTGAAGCAGCTCCAGTATCATTAATTATATGTGTTGCAATGGCCGTAAACAATGTTGCGCCAATGCAAACGGCCGCATAAGTTCTTATTCCAGCATCTCTACCGTGTCTTTCTCTGTCTAAACCAATGAATGCTCCTAAAAGGAAGGAAACAATAAGTTTGGAAACTATAATTAATTCAATTTTTATATCCATATTTTTAAAGTTTCAGTAATTTTTAATCTTAAATATGAATTGCTTTATTGTTTGTTGCCATACACGCTTCACGAAATGCTTCAGTATAAGTTGGATGTGCATGACTGGTTCTTATAATATCTTCAGAAGATGCTCTAAATTCCATTGCAGAAACCGCTTCTGAAATCATATCTGCTGCTCTTGCTCCAATAATATGAACACCTAGTATTTCATCAGTTATTTTATCGGCTAAAACTTTTACCAAACCATCTTCGTCTCCACTGGCTATGGCTCTACCTAGCGCTTTAAAAGGAAAACTTCCTAATTTGTAATTTATTCCTTTTTCTTTTAATTGCTCTTCGGTTTGACCTACAGAGGCAACTTCGGGCCAAGTATAGATTACGTTAGGTATTAAATTATAGTTGAGATGCGGTTTTTGACCTGCAATAATCTCGGCAACCAAAACGCCTTCTTCTGATGCTTTGTGTGCTAGCATTGCTCCACGAATTACATCGCCAATTGCATAAATGCCTTTTACATCAGTTTCTAATGTTGCTTCGTTTACAGGTATTTTTCCTTTGTCTAAAGTAATCCCGAGTATTTCTATGTTTAAACCTTCTGTATAAGGCTTTCTGCCTATTGCTACCAAGCAATAATCGCCTTTTATTTCTACAGTTTGTCCGTTAATTTCGGCTGTTATTATTACTTCGTTACCTGTATTCTCAACTTTTATAACTTTATGACTGAAGTAAAAATTAGGTGCGAAATCTTTTTTCATCGATTTTTGCAATTCTTTTCCCATCGTTTTATCCATTGTAGGAATCATAGCATCTGCAAATTCAACGAAGGAAATTTTTGACCCTAATCTGGCAAATACCGAACCCATTTCTGCTCCAATTACGCCTGCACCAATGACAATTAGATTTTTAGGAATTTCATTTAGACTTAATGCCTCTGTAGAAGTAATAATTCGTTTTTTATCTAATGGAATGAAAGGTAAAATTGTTGGTTTTGAACCTGTTGCAATAATAACATTGTCGGCAGTTATGCTTTCTTCTGTATTGTCAGTTTTTATAATTTTAATGGTATTTTTATCTGTAAAAGAACCCAAACCATTGTAAACTGTAATTTTGTTTTTTTGCATCAAATAATTAATTCCGTCATTAATTTTTCTGATTACCCCATTTTTGCGAGTTACCATTTGTACAATATCGGCTTCTAAAGCACCTGTTTTTATACCATGTTCGGCAAATGTATGTGTTGCGTTAAAAAAATGCTCGGAACTATCGAGTAATGACTTTGATGGAATACATCCTACATTAAGACAAGTTCCGCCTAAAGTACTGTATTTTTCGATGATGGCAACAGTTAATCCTAACTGTGCGGCTCTAATTGCGGCTACATATCCACCTGGTCCAGAACCTATAATTGCTAAATTGTATTGCATACTTGTATTTTTAATAAATATTATTTGGAAGAAAACTAATTTTTATTTAGTTATAATTTCGTTCGATTTTACTTCATTTATAATCCATTCTTTCGCTTTTTCTTTTTCCGATAATTCAAAATATCTCAGATTTGCCTTTGTAAATGGTTTCATTATTGAAAGCATACACTTTTCCCACTTTTTATCACCCACAATTGCAATAGTTTCTATATCATCGGAATGAGTAAATTTCATATTGCCATAATCAATTTCAATTATACCGTCTTCCCAAAAACCAGTCGAATCTGAACCAGAGCCATCATCCATTTCAAAATACCATCGCACTTTTCTACCAGTGCTTATAATATTATGAATAAACGGATGAATTTTTTCATAATCTTTAATACCCAATAAGTCATTCGCTCTTGTAGCAATAATATTTTCTCCAGTAAAATCTAAAAGCTGTAACATAATTCAACTATTTTTAAAGTTTAGAATCTTTTTGTTCGATAAAAAGGGAAACAACACGGGGAGAATAGGGCTGTTATGAAAAGCCCTATTGTACCTAATTTATCTATATTTGTTTTAAGTTTCATTATAATTAAGCTAATTAGTGGTCATGCCCTTCATGGCTTTTCTCAGAACCTTCTTCTGAATGATTATGTCCATCATGATTTTCTTTCGAATGGTCGTGTCCTTCGTGATTATCTGCTTTGGCTTCTATTAAGTCCATTTTACAAACTGGACAAGTTCCTTTTTTATCGTATGTTTTTCCTTTTTCACAATCCATTGGACATTCATAAGCTACTTTATGAGCTTCGCCTTCTTTGTGATTATGACCTTCGTGTTCAGTTGTAACTTCTGTTTTTTCATTTTTATTACAAGAAACTACACTTAATGTTGCAATGGTAAAAGCCAAAATTAAAATTGATTTTTTCATGATAATTTTATTTATTTAGATGAATTATTGTTGAATATTATTAATGTGCGTGTCCGCCACCGCCTTCACTTTTCAGCAAATGACTTTGTATGTAATATGCACCTTTTAAGACAATTTTTGCATTCGATTCTATTTTTTGAAGTAGTGTTACTTGTGTAAACCCTAATTGTGTAGTTCCTGTTTTTACTTCAATACGTTGAAAATGGAAAGTTTTTCCTTCTGCTTCTTCGTGTTTGTCACCATCTTCGTGACTATGTCCTTCTTTTTCATCGTGTGCTACTTCTTCTTTATGACCTTCTTCTAAAACAAAAATAAACTCTCTACCATCTGCTTTTATAATAGCTTCCGAAGGTAAAGCTTTAACTGTATTTGCTCCTGCATCTATAAGTGCATTTACATACATTCCTGGTATTAATTTTTGTTGATTGTTTGAAATATCTGCGTGTAC
>JAGPIQ010000204.1 GCA_018054895.1 Lutibacter sp.
ATTTTTATGTTTATTTAATTATTAGACGTTTATAATACCGTAAAATTACGAACTGCAAGACAACATAGAGCAACCCACCTTATTTCTTGCCCATTCTGGTCGTTTTGCAAACCATTTTTCATTTTCCAATTGTTCGTCATACGGGTTTTTAAGCAACTGAAAAAGTTCATCAATTAGTTTATAATCCCCAGTTTCCGAAGCATCAATAGCTAATTGCGCCATATAATTTCGAAGTACATATTTCGGATTCACAGCATTCATTGCCAGTTTCCGCTCTATGTCTGTACTGCTTTCATCCTGTAATCTTTCGCTATAATTTTTAAACCACTCTTTCCACTGATTGGATATTACTTTATCTTTCAAATCATTCGGTTCATAAAATGCTTGTGAAATAATGTCTAAGCCTTTTTCAGTAGTTTCCTTTTGAAAATTTGACAAATTTCTAAAAAAGATGGTCATGTCTGTTTCAGTTAACTGCAATACTTTTTCTAAATCTTCTAGCAACTTTTTATCCTCTTTATTTTTAGTGACCAATCCTAATTTCGAACGCATCATATTTTGATATGCAATTTCTACATTCGTACGATATGCATTTAAAATTGCTTCTAAAGGTTCGGCTTCATCAATTAAAGGATATAGGGCATTCGCTAATTTATATAAATTCCACAACACTATTTGTGGCTGTGTTGCGTAGCGATATCTTTTATGCGTATTGTCTGTAGTATTGGGTGTCCAACCATGATCGTATCCTTCCAACCATCCGTAAGGTCCATAATCTATGGTCAAACCTAAAATGGACAAATTATCCGTATTCATAACGCCATGCACAAAACCTACACGTTGCCAGTGGATTACCATTTCCATATTCCGTGTTGCAACTTCATTTACAAAAGCAATATACACTTCTTTAGAAGGGTCACCTAAATGAGGGTAATGGTTTTTAATAGTGTAATCTACCAAGGTTTTTAATGTTTTTTCATCTTGTCTTGCAGCAAGAATTTCATAACTCCCAAACCGTAAAAACGAAGGCGCCACACGCGAAACAATGGCTCCTTTTTCATATGCAGGATTGCCATTATACATAACATCCCTCATTACTTGGTCGCCACTTAAAGCTACTGAAAGTGCTCTTGTTGTTGGCACTCCCAAATGATGCATGGCTTCACTACATAAATATTCTCTTATAGAAGACCGCAATACTGCCAAACCATCCGCCGTGCGTGAATATGGAGTTGCTCCAGCTCCTTTTAATTGCAGTGCCCATCTTTTATTGTTATGCTCAATTTCAGTTAAATTAATAGCCCTACCATCACCTAATTGCCCAGCCCAATTTCCAAATTGATGGCCGCCATAACACATAGCATACGGTTTTGTATTTGGTAAAATAGCTGCTCCTGTAACCACATTCAAAAAATCTTTTGTTTTACTATCTGCTTCTGAAAGTCCTAATTCGGATAGCATTTCTGGTGAAACATGAATTAACAAAGGATTCTTTGGAATTTTTGGTGTCACATACGAAAAACAAGCTTCAGGTACCTGTCTTCTCGTATTTTCTAAAATAGGATCCGCTGGTAATTCGGTATTAAATGTTTCTGATATGTTTAGGTTTATTTTCATTGTATCCTTTATTTCCATTTACAAAGTTAATGTTCTAATGTCTTCTTTTGAAATTGTTTTTGAATTTCAGCAATTCAATAGTTTAAATTTCTAAAGCATTTACATTCAAAAAAGTGTAAGATAAACCGATTTCAATGAATAGCAATTGAAAAAATATGATTTTGGTGACAATTAGCTCCGTATAGCTTTATTTTAGGGCTGTTTTAAACGGCTAAATTTATAAAAATTCCTAATTTTTTTTCTCGAAGTTCAAAAAAATAAATACGGACAAATAAGTGCTGATTTTATTTTAAATAAAAACGAAAACCATTAATACCGATACTAATATTACTTTACAATTATCTACATTGAAGTTCTATTTATTGAAGTAAAAAAAATACAAATTATAGCTAAGTAGCAGTTTTGTATCATATTTAAAAAAATTTAATTTAAAAATGAAATAAAAAACCATAGTAAACAAATTGCTTTTTTAATAGAATTTCACGGACTATAATTTCATAAAAAAAGCCTTAAAAGGCTTTTTTTTACACTAATTTTTTTAATGATTCTACAGAGATATCACTATGAGATGCATGGTATAAAACTTCTCCATTTTTAAACGCAATTAATTGTGGAGATTGATGATAAACGTTCATGTCTTTCGCAATTTTATTAGAAATTTCTCTAAAATTCAATAAATCTAAAAAATACATTGTTATCTGATTTTCGTCCAAATCAAATTCACTTTCAAAGCTTTTTAATACCATTCTACTAATTCCACAACGTGTGCTATGTTTAAAGATAGCTTTTAATTGATTGTCTTTTGAAGTAATCAGTTCTTCTAATTGCGAATTATTTGTAATTGAAATCCAATTCATCTTAGGTAATTTTTACATTAAATTATTTTACTTTCTTATACAAGAAAAAACCGTCTCAAAGAATGAGACGGTTTCTATTATGTATTATTTCAATAAAATTAGTTTGCTTCAGCAACAATATCAATTAGTATATCAACAACAACAGATCTATGTAATCTGATTGTAGCAGTATATTTACCAATTCTTTTGATGGTTCCACCTTCTACTTTAATGAATTTTTTATCAATAACTTGACCAGCTTCAGCAATAGCTGCAGCAACATCTGTATTGTTAATAGAACCAAATAACTTAGTACTATCAGCAGTTTTTGCAGATATTTTAATTTCTAATTCTCTAAGAGCATCAGCAATTACATTTGCGTCTTTTGTTAATTTTTCTTCTTTAAAAGCACGTTGCTTTAAAGTTTCAGCTAATACTTTTTTTGCTGAAACAGTAGCTAATACTGCTAATCCCTGAGGAATTAAGAAGTTACGTCCATAACCGTTTTTTACAGCTATAATATCATCCGTAAAACCTAAGTTTTCAACGTCTTTTTTTAATATAATTTCCATAATCCTTCGTCTATTATTTTAATAAATCACCAACATATGGCATTAAAGCTAAGTGACGTGCTCTTTTAATAGCTACAGAAACTTTACGTTGGTATTTTAATGATGTACCTGTTAAACGACGAGGTAAAATTTTACCTTGCTCGTTTACTAAATATAATAAGAAATCAGCATCTTTATAGTCAATATATTTGATACCGTTCTTTTTAAAACGACAGTACTTTTTTACTTCCTTAGTGTCAATATCTAACGGAGTTAGGTAACGAACTTCACCAGTTTTTCCTCCTTTTGCTTGTTGTTCTATAGACATATCTCTTATTTTTTAGCTGCTTTAGCGTTACTATTTCTTTGTCTTCTTTTTTCAGCCCAAGCAACAGCATGTTTATCTAACGATACCGTTAAATAACGCATAATACTGTCATCTCTTCTGAATTCAAGTTCAAAAGGAGCAATTACTTCTCCAGCAACTTTGTATTCAAATAAGTGATAAAATCCACTTTTTTTGTGTTGGATTGTGTAAGCTAATTTTTTTAGCCCCCAATCTTCTTTTGATATCATTTCGGCACCTTTAGAAACAAGATAGTCCTCAAACTTCTTTACTGTTTCCTTTACCTGAACATCAGATAAAACGGGATTCAAAATGAAAACAGATTCGTAATGATTCATAATTAATTATTTAAGTTTTACTTTTAAGGGTGCAAATATACTGTTATTT
>JAGPIQ010000082.1 GCA_018054895.1 Lutibacter sp.
GCTTAATACATATCTTATTGGTTATAGCTCTTGTAGCAGTAATATTAAGAATTATTCAAGGAAAACGAATTCTTTAAAATCATTAATAATAAATATAAAAACAAAAAATATGGGAACTGGAAAAATTTTATTAGGCGTATTAGCAGGAGTAGCAACAGGAGCTACATTGGGTATTTTATTTGCCCCTGCAAAAGGATCTAAAACAAGAAAAAAAATTATTGAAAAAGGAGATAATTACGCAAATGAGTTTAAAGCAAAATTAAGCGAAATTGTAGATAGCGTTAAAGAAAAATATGAAAATTTGAAAGTAGAAACAGCTACAGTAGTTGAAGACACTAAAAGCAGTGCAAAAGAAAAAAGATAAATACAATAATGGGTTAAACATATGTCTAAAAACCTATAATTCCACCTATTAATTTTAAGACAAATGGATACCCTCCTTAAATTTCCACGTTTCGCAAAAGCATCATTGCTTTTAATAGGTTTGTATGTATTTATAAACATCCTATCAATTACACAAGATATACTTGTTCCGCTTATTTTTTCGATGATGATTGCTGTTCTACTCAACCCTCTCGTTAAATTTTTTGTGCGAATGCGGATAAATAGAGTGGTTGCTATATTTTTAACATTAATACTAACTTTTATTATTACAGCAGCAATTGCTGCATTAATTTTTAGGCAAATTGGCCGATTCAGTGAATCGTGGCCACTATTAGTATATAAATTTGAATTGTTATTGCAGGAAACTGTTTGATGGATTTCACGGTATTTCGACCTAAGCCGCTGGAAGGTAAATAATTGGATACTAAGTGCTAAAGAGGAAATGCTAAGTATAAGTAATGCTGAAGTAGGACAAACACTTTATGCTTTGGGTAATGGAATTGTAACATTATTATTGATTCCAGTTTATGTATTTCTATTATTGTACTACAATAAACTGTTAATTGAGTTTATACATAGAGTATTTGGAGATAGGAATAAAGAAAGTATTATTAAATAATTTCTGAGACAAAGTCTGTTATTCAACGTTATCTTACTGGACTTATTATTGAAGCTATTATTGTAGCCATACTTAATATTGCGGTTCTTTTAATACTTGGTATTGAATATGCAATTTTGCTTGGTATTATAGGTGCTTTGCTAAACGTTATCCCTTATATTGGTGGTGTAGTTGCAGTAGCTTTACCAATGGCAATTGCTTTAGCAACTAAATCAACACCTATGGTTGCCTTTTATGTTTTGGCTTTTTATTACCTAATTCAGTTAATTGATAACAACATTATTGTTCCACTTATTGTAACTTCAAAAGTAAAAATAAATGCACTGTTTGCAATTATAATCGTATTTGCAGGGAATGCTTTATGGGGTGTTTCAGGCATGTTTCTCTTGATTTCAATTCTTGCTATCGTAAAACTTATTTGCGACCATATAGAACCTTTAAAACCTTGGGGGTTTTTATTAGGAGACACAATGCCAGCTTTGATTGATATTGACCCTATTATAAAAAAAATAACTAAAAAGAAGAATTCAATTGAAAATTAATCACAAATTAAGATTTTTTTTATTGTATTGATGAAGGATTTATAAAAAAGAGTACCCACTATATAAAATATATCTTATGAAAACGAACTACTTAGAGTTACTGCTTAAGAAAAAGAACTTTTATAAAGTTTTAGTAATTGCCGTTATTATGTGTGCTATTGCATTTGTACTCTACCAAATTGGTGTGGTAATCTATGTTTTGATAAAAGTTATAGTATCATAACCCCTCGAATACAATTATTTTTGATAATCTTTTTTATTAATTCAATGAATTTGATAAAAAGTAATAAAATTGAAAAAACAAGACTTTATTTAATGATACTAATGGTATTATTAGGTGCTTTTACTACAGCCAGTGCTTCTGAAAAATATCTAAAAGTGGCTGTTTCTAAAGAAATTCCTGCAGAAGTAAAAGTGATGTTGAATCGCTTAGATGAAATAAAAGAAATAGATAAATCAGATCTAAGTCGTGCTGAGAAAAAAGAACTCCGTACGGAAGTACGTGCTATTAATAAAGCAGTAAGATCCTCTGGAAATGGCATTTATCTTTCCGCAGGTGCAATCATTATTATTTTTATTATTAATCATAATATTTTAATCATTTCTATTTAATGATCGCTTTAAGCCAAATTCAATAAAAACATTATTAAGCAGATTATAACAAAGAGCTTGTAGAAGTTTAAAATATTTCGACAAGCTCTTTGTGACAATAATGTTTTTAGAATCTTCACAATCATTTCTTCTACCTTTTATTAGATAAAAGGATGTAGCTTCAAAATACGGATAGTCCACCATAGATACTGGCTATTAGTAATGTGAATTGTGTCATGATGTTTTTTTTATATTAAAAACCGTTATCTTTATTTAAAATGAATATAAATTAAGTAAACTTAGTGTTTTTTTTAGGAAGCTGTTTTTTTTTTTACCTTTAACCTTGAAAAGGATTTTTAACTTCTAAAAAAAATATTGCTATGAGTAAAATACGATGCTATATATTGTATTCGAATTAAAAATTATCAAATTTTTTTTAAAATTAAGTATGATTGAATATTATTTCAATCATTAAATATATGTACTCAATTTTTTTTGGTATAAAAATCCCCTGTTTATAAAATTTAAAAACAAAATACGCGAATAGAATGTTTAACTAAAAATTGTGACTATGAAGTAACCACAGAATAAACAGAGGAAAGTGTTGCAAAAGTAATACACCTCGCAGTGCAAACAAAATAAATTAGCGTAATAATACGCTTGTAACTAATTTGAAAATTTAATAAAATGAAAAAAATAATTTTAAGTTTAGTATTTGTATTTGGAATGGTTGGTTTTACAAATGCAAAAAGCGAAATAAACAATAATAAACTTACTAGTTCTAAAAATGCGCCCCAAGATTGTTGTGCTGATGCATGGAAATATGGAACTGAAATGGGTTCAGGGGGTGATGAATACTATTGGACATGTGTTTATTATGATAATTTTTGTTAAATAAAATTTGTAATAAAATAGAATACCATGTAGATTATTTGAAAACAATCTACATGGTATTTCTTAATCTTTAATTAAATTAAAATGAAAAAAAAGGGAATAGTTTTATTTGTAATATTTACAATTAATTTTTGTTTTGCACAGAATAAAAGTGGGACAATAATATATAAAAAAGAAATATTAGAATTTCTTTCAGAAAAAGAAGGGTTTGAAATTAATAAAGAAGAACGACCAAAATATTATAATACAGTTTTGTTAATAGATCAAAACACAAAAAAAATTATAAAGGATATTAAGTTTTATTTAAAATTCAACAATGTTGAAAGCCTTTTTATTGCAGATCGTTTTTTAGAAATAGAAACAAATCGTTTTTATAAAGTTGCTTTTGGTCCAGAGGGAAGTAGGACTTATTATACTAATAAGGGAGACTCTTTAAATATTCAGCAAATAGATGCTTACGGAGAATTATTTTTGGTAGATTACCCTAGAAATGTTTGGAAACTTTTAAATGAAACAAAAAAAATAGGAAATTACACCTGTTATAAAGCCACTACAATAAAAAAAACTAAAGGAAGAAAAGGGTTAATTGAGACTCCCGTTGAAGTTTGGTATACTCCAGAAATAAGTATTCCATTTGGACCATTGGGATATAATGGTTTGCCAGGGCTTATTGTTGAATTATCCATGCTCAATTTCAAATATTATGTTAGTAGTATAGAATTAAATTCAGAGAATGAAATGATTATTAAAAAACCAAGCCAAGGAAAAAAAATCACAAAAGAACAGTTTGAAGAAATTGGAATTGGAGCAATGGACAATTTTAAAAAGAGTTTCAAATAAAAAATGATAAAAAAACAGCTTTATTTCTTGTTTATTTGTTTTTTGAGTATTGGTTTAAATGCGCAAACAATAACCTTAAAAGGTACAGTTGAAAATAGTTTACAGCAACCGTTAACTTATGCAAATGTAATTGCCAAACCTACAGATTCTTTAAAAGCATTAAAATTTGCAATAACCGATGATTTTGGATATTACAAATTAGAATTGATAAAAGATAATACATATACCATTTCAATAAGTTATTTAGGGTTTAAAACTGAAAATTTTCAATTTGAAGCTAAAAACAATGCGCAAAAAAACAGTGTTTTAAGTGATGCTCCAAACTGGTTACAAGAAGTAATTATAGAATTACCTGTTAGTGTAAAAGAAGATACTATAACGTATAACACAAGCAAGTTTATAACTGGTGAAGAACGAAAGCTGAAAAACGTACTTAAAAAGTTACCAGGTGTTGAGGTTTCTAAAAATGGAGATGTATTAGTTCAAGGAAAAAAAATTACAACTTTATTAGTTGAAGGTAAAAAATTTTTTGGAGGAGGAACTAAGCTAGCTGTTGATAATATTCCTGCAAATGCCATTGATAAAGTACAAGTAATTGAAAATTATAATGAAATAGCCTTCTTAAAAAATGTATCAGGTTCAGATCAACTGGCTATGAATATTCAATTAAAAAAAGATAAAAAAGAATTTGTTTTTGGTGATGTAGAGGTAGGAAAGGGAAGTGAGGATTTTTACAGAACTCACAGTAATTTGTTTTATTACAGTCCTAAAACCACTGTAAATTTTATTGGAAATATAAATAATACAGGTGAAAAAACGTTTACCTATAAAAATTATTTCGATTTTCAAGGAGGGGTGAGCTCTTTTTTAAAGGATGATAGTTCCAGGTATAATAGTTCAGAGAATGACTTTTCTCAATTTTTAGAAGCACAGGATTTAGTTGAAAGCAATAATAAGTTTGGAGCTTTAAATATTACAAAAACGATAAATTCAAAATTAAGTATTGGCGGTTATGCTATTTTTTCACATTCTAAAAATAAAACTTTTGAAAGTTCTATAAATAATTATTCAAATTTTAATGAAGAAAACGAACTTAATTCAGTAAATAAAACCATTCTAGGAATTGCAAAATTAAATTTGGAATACAGTCCTAACGCAAATGAAAAATGGTACTTTAAAACACAATTTAAACAGATCGATAATTTTATTGGTAATTCAATTATTTCTAACATAAATTCAGAGCGTAGATTTATTTTTTCGGAAGCAGATGCTGTTTCAAGCAATTTTAATCAAAATATAGAATGGCATAAAAGTTTATCAAGCAAACATACATTTTCTTTTGCTGCAGATATTAGTTTCGATAAAAATAATCCTAATACCTTATGGCAAACTAATCAACAAATGTTACAAGGGTTAATACCTATTGAAGAAGTTGATACTTATAAAATACTTCAAACAAAAAAGGTAAATACCGATGGATTTAATGTTGTTTCTAAACATTATTGGGTGTTAAATAATTATAATCATTTATATACAACTTTAGGTTATAAATATATTAATGAAACATTTTTCACTAATGATAGGCAGCAGTTTGAAAATGAAAGCGAAAATAATTTTTCTTCCTCAGGTTTTGGGAATGATTTAAAATATAATCTTAATGATTTATTTGTAGGCGTTCATTATAAATTTAAAGCGGGTATTTTTGAAGTAAAGCCAGGAGCCTTTCTACATACTTATAATTGGAGTTTAAATAAAAATGAGGATTTAAATAAAATAGTTTTATTACCAGATTTTAATGCGAAAATTAGTTTTTCTAATTCAAAAAAAATAATGATGAATTACCAGTTAAAAACTTCCTTTTCTGAAAGTTCTAAATTGGCAAATCAGTTTTATTTACAATCCTATAATGCTGTTTATAAAGGAAATGACTCTTTGTACAATGAGTTGTTTCACCATGCAAGAATTGATTATAGTAGATTTAGCATCTACAAAGGTTTAATGCTATTTAGTAGTGTAGACTATACTAAAAAAGTAAAAGGGATTCAAAACGCTATTGTGTTTAATGAATCTGACCAATATATTTCTCCTATAATGGTTGATAATCCAGAAGAACGAGGGAATTTAAACCTTAATTTATACAAAACCATAAAAAATCTAAAATATGGAGTAAGTACAACAGCCTTAATATCAAAATACCTACAAAGTATCAATCAATCTTTTTTTGTAAATAAAAACGAGAGTATTGGTTATAATTTATCGGTAAAAACTTTATATGATAATTTCCCTACAATAGAAATTGGTTATAAACAAAATTCAGGTAATTATACTTCTAGCGATCAAACTTCAAAATACAGTATTAAGGAGCCTTATCTAAATGTTGATTATGATTTTTTTAATAGTTTTATTTTTTCATTGGAGTATTCGAATTATAGTTATTTAAATAAAACGGGGAATCAAACTAATAATTACCAATTGGCAAATACAACAGTATCCTATAAAAATGAAAACAGTGCTTGGAGTTTTAAAATAGATGCACAAAATTTGCTTGATGTTAAGTATAAGCGACAAAATAGTTTTTCATCATATATTATTTCAGATACTAAGACATATATTTTGCCTAGAATTATAATGTTTACAGTAGGTTATAATTTGTAGTAATTTCTAAACAAAAAATGGCTGCCTTTTTAAGGCAACCATTCTTCTATAAAAATTAAATGTAACAAGTTATTTTTTAATCACTCTCACATTTTGTTCTTCCACTTTTTTCTCAGATAATAAAGAAGGAGCACCAAATAATAAATCTTCACTAGATCCTGTTTTTGGGAACGCCATTACTTCACGAATAGATGCTTTTTTCTCTAAAATCATCATCAAACGATCAATTCCCCAAGCAATACCACCGTGAGGCGGTGCACCATAATGGAACGCTCTGTACATAGTTCCAACAGATTTCAACATTTCTTCCTTGTTGTAACCCATATTTTTGTAGGTCGCTTCCAATATTTCAGGTTTATGAGAACGGATAGAACCACCACCAATTTCGTACCCATTTAAAATAAGGTCGTATTGTTGCGCTATGATCGATCCAATTTCTTCATCTTTTCCATTCATATGCTTTTCAATGTCGTACACTGCTGGCATAGAGAATGGGTTGTGTGTAAATGTCCAATGTCCTTCATCCGTGCGCTCAAACATAGGGAAATCTACCACCCAAGCTGGGCGTAATTCCTTCGGATTGATTAAATGTAACATACTACCCAATTCCTGACGAACGGCATCTAAGGCTTTATTAGCAGTTGCATAATCCGCTGCTGAGAAAAATACAATATCACCAATTTGTGCATTGGTAGCTGAAATAATTCCAGCGGCAATTTCCTCCCCTAAAAATTTAATAATAGGCGATTGTAAATCGTTTTCATTGACAATAATATATGCCAAACCACCCAAACCGTGCTGTTGTGCAATGCTGGTTAATTTTTCAATTTGCCCTTTTGACAAACGTTTTTTACCTTGTTCTTCCGCAGAAACTTTGATACATTTTACAATTCCACCTTCTTCAATAGGTTTGCTAAATACTTGGAATGTTGTTTCTTTTACAATTTCAGTAATATCTTGTAATTTCAATCCGAAACGTAAATCTGGTCTATCACAACCATAAAAATCCATCGCATCTTTGTAAGTAATAACTTCAAACGGACGTAAAATCCACTTGTTACCATATATTTTCTTCACTATTTCATTAAACATATTGGTGTTTAAATCAATAATTTGCTGCATACTTGCGTACGCCAACTCCATATCTAATTGCGTAAATTCTGGTTGACGGTCTCCACGAGAGTCTTCATCTCTAAAACAACGTGCAATTTGGAAATATTTTTCATAACCACTGACCATCAACATTTGTTTAAACTGTTGAGGTGCTTGTGGTAAGGTAAAAAAGAAACCAGCTTGTTTACGTGTTGGAACAATAAATTCACGGGCACCTTCATCCGTTCCTGCGCTTAAAATCGGAGTTTCAATTTCCAAGAACGTTTGTTCGTCTAAAATATCACGAATTAACTTAATAACTTTATGACGGTTTACAATAACGCGACGCACATCGTCATTTCTATGGTCTAAAAACTTGTACTGAAAACGTACATTTTCATTGGTTTTCAAAGCTCTTTTTATTTCAAAAGGCAGTGTTTTAGATAAATTTAAAATTTCTAATTCAGAAGTTTCAAGTTCAATAGTTCCAGTACGTAACGCACTGTTATAATCGTCTTCATTACGCTGCACCACAGTTCCAGTAACCATAATTACAGATTCTGGCTTTAATTTTACCAATTCATCTAAATTAGGAAACGATTCTCTACTTAAACGTACTTGAAAAATTTCAGTACTTGAATCACGTAAATCAATAAAAATTAATTCTCCGTGGTCACGAACGCTAGATACCCAACCGGCTAAGGTTGCTTTTGAAGTAATACTAGCTTCGGATAAATCTGTAATTAAATGTGTTCTATATTCTTCCTTAATAACCATTGGTATGGTTGGAAGTATTTCTTCTTGTTCTTTTTTAGCGGCTTGTGTTTCCGCTTTTGATTTTGATTTTTCAGCGCTTTTGTCTTCGGACTTCGGACTTCCAGACTTATCAGAAAGTGCACTCAAAATACCTTCACGAATTACTTTTCCTGAAGCACCTTTTCCAATAATAGCAATAATTTTTCCAACTAAAATACCAGCTTTTCCTTGATTTCCTGCTTTAATATCTTTGGCAATAGCTTCATTTTCTGAAATGACTTTTATAATTGCTTCTTGAATCTTTTCTTCAGAAATAGTATTTTCTTCAAAATAGGTGTTGTAATCGAAATTTCTATCTTTTAAATAGCGAGTAATGGCATTTTGAACTAATACAGATGTTATTTTGTCTTCTTTAAAAAGTTTGAAAATTTCAATTAAATGTTCAATTCTGTAAATTTCACCATACTGATCTGCGCCAATATTATTTACTAATGTTTTAGCAACGAATGATGGGTCTTGAAGTTCGTTGTTAATAGTTACAAATGTTTTAGATCGCAATGCATCTGCAGTAAAAAACTTAGCATCTTGCGGTAAAACGCCACCTTCAATTAATATAGATTCTACAGCATAAGGCAGCGCACTTGTGTCTACTTTAATACTGTCAATAACGTCCTTAATGTTTACAAAAGGTAAATCTGGTTCAGAAATAAAACGATAATCCGCTTCAAATTCCTTTTTACGCATTGTTTTAGTTTGCTTTAAATCTGCATCCCATAAAACAGTGGTTTGGTCTGGTCTAAATTGTTTATTTTCTATGTAATAATTCAGTTGTTTTTCAACTTCTTCCTTTAAAGAATCGACCATAAACTTAAACGAGTTTAAGTTTTTTATTTCGGTACGAGGGTTTAAATCGTAACTGCGTTTTTTACGTAAAGAAACCGAAACATCCGATTTAAATTCTCCTTTTTCAAGGTTTGCTTCTGAAATTCCTAAATTTTGAACAATACGTTGAATGTATTGTGCGTAGGTAGAAGCATCTTCAATCTGACGAATACAAGGTTCTGTAACAATTTCAATTAATGGCACACCCGCTTTGTTGAAATCTACCAACGAAACTTTTTTCTCGTGTACTAATTTTGCAGCATCTTCCTCAATATGTACTTGCGTTAAATTCACCGTAAATTGCGAACCGTCATTTCGGTAACACGATACCTGCCCGTCAGGAATTACAGGATTGTGAAACTGTGTTATTTGTATGTTTTTCGGGTTGTCAGGATATTCGTAATGTTTACGATCCCAAGAAATTACTTCATTAGAAAATGAAGAATCCACCGCTTTTCCAAAATAAATGGCTTTTGTAATTGCTTCTTTATTTATGGCAGGTAAAACTCCCATTTGCCCAGTACAAACTGAACAAATATTATGGTTTGGTGTTTCAATTTCTTGATTTGGACAAGAACAAAACAACTTTGTTTTGGTATTCAATCGAACGTGTGTTTCCAGTCCAATTACCAATTCTAAATCGTGCGCCTTTATGGCAGCGTTTAATTGCTCTAATTCCATTATAGTGTATCTTTTAAGAAGTTAGCAAACTTCAAAACGAGTTCTTCATTATTTTTTGCAGCAGTCAATTGCAAGCCAGTTACAGTTCCTTGTGGTACTGTTAACGTAGGTAATTGCCCTAAACTAAATCCAACCGTGTAAGCATCCGATAAATACATTGCCAACGGATCTTTTAAACTGTCTCCAATTTTTGGTGGACTCATAGGTGTTACTGGGGAAAGGATGATGTCAACTTCCTTAAAATGATTACTGAAGTTTTCAGCAATTTGATCTCTCAAAGCCAATCCTTTTAAATAAATTTCATCAGAAAAACCTTGTGATAATACTTGGTTCCCTCCCACAATACGTCGTTTTGTTTCTTCTGAAAAGTTTTCAGAACGTGTAACAGCGTAGGTTTCTTTTAGGTTTTTATCTTCAATTCTGTTTCCGTAGTTTGTACCGTCTAAACGCGAAAGGTTGGAAGCCGTTTCAGCCATTGCAACTGTATAATAGGTAGAAACTAAAATGTCTGAAGGAAAGAAATCCAATTGTTTAATTGCAATACCTTTCGCTTTTATTTTTTCAATAGCGTTTAAAAAGTCAGCTTTTATAGTTGGATCAATAGCTTCACTTTCAATAAAGTTTTTAAAATATCCAACCGTTTTAATTGCTGTTGAAGTTGAAATGCTTTCTTCACTAATTTCTTGTGAATCTACCGTAGTTTGATCTTTCGGATCTTTTCCACTCATCACATTCAACACAATTCGAATGTCTTCAATAGATTTTGCTAAAGGACCAACACAGTCCGTTGAAGACGCATACGCCATTAAACCAAAACGAGAAATTCTTCCGTAGGTAGGTTTTAATCCGTAAATATGATTGTACCCAGCTGGTTGACGAATAGAACCTCCAGTATCTCCACCAATGGAAAATACCGTATAATCCAACGCAACATTGACCGCGGAACCACCACTGGAACCACCCGCCACTAAATCGGTATTTATGGCATTTTTAACAGCACCAAAAATAGTGTTTTCACTGGATGAACCGTGTCCAAAACTGTCACAATTTTCTTTTGCCAAAGGAATTGCACCAGCATTTAACAACTTTTGAATAGCGGTAGCAGTATAAGGAGCTTTGTAATTTTTTAGTAAATCGGAACTTGCAGTAGACAATGTTCCTTGAACCATATACACATCTTTTATTCCAAAAGGAATCCCTTCTAAAAGTCCGATTTGTTCTCCATTCGCAATTTTAGCATCTACTTTAGCCGCCAATTCAAGGGCAGTAGTGTCTAATAAAGAATTTACCGTGTTATGTGTATTTTGCTTTAGTAGGTCTAATCTTTCTTGCACCAATTGCGTGCAAGTCAGTTGTTTTGACACCAATAATTGGTGTATGTGTTTTATTTGAGAATCCATTTAATTTTTTTATTGAATTGTTTAGTAATTGAAATTCATAATTCCAAATTCATAATTCCCTTAGTCTTCTATAACTTTAGCAACAACTAAATATCCGTTTTTTTCGTTTGGAAAATTTTCGATAATCAATTGTCTTTCAATTGCAGCACTTTCTATTACAACATCATCTCTTAAACTATTAATAGACACTGCGTTATTATTGACATTATTTAAAGAATTGCTATTAGCTGGATGTGCGTTTTTAATCACCTCAAATAGTTTATCCACCGCCTCTGAGGGTTGTGCTCCTTTAATACTCGACAAAATGTCGACTGTCATTATTTTATTCATGTCTTTTCAATTGGTTACTAAGTTCATATTCAAGTTTGCGAAATTACGAAAGTTTTACGAGGGATGCACCTTTTTTTTGTAGATAATAGCTTGTGTATTATGGGTATTCATAAGAGTTTGTATTTTTTGTTGTCATTTATTAAAATATTTATCAGATAATTAGTGTATTTTAAATGAAAGGGGAATTTAAGTTGGATAAATTCATTTCTTCTAATTTCCGAAATAGTGTACTTTTGTCGGAAATTGGGGAAAATGACAAATGAAATGACGCAAAAATTACTTCCAACCTTAAAAACCTATTTTGGTTACGATAGTTTTCGAGATCAACAGCAGCAAATTGTAGAAGCTGTTTTAGCTAAGAAAGATAATCTAGTTATTATGCCTACAGGAGGAGGAAAATCGATTTGTTTTCAGTTGCCAGCCTTGCTTTTTGAGGGATTAACATTGGTTATTTCTCCTTTAATTGCCTTAATGAAAGACCAAGTTGATGGTTTGAAAGCCAACGGAATCGAAGCCGATTTTTACAATAGTAGTCAGGATAGTGCAGAACAAACTGCCATTTTCGATAAAATTTTAACCAAAGAATTAAAGTTATTATATGTCGCTCCTGAAAGTTTGAGTTATTTGGAAAATGTACTGAATGAGCAGTATATAAGTTGTATTGCTATTGATGAAGCTCATTGCATATCCTGG
>JAGPIQ010000083.1 GCA_018054895.1 Lutibacter sp.
TTATAACAAATTGCTTCTGGCTCCAATTCTATAGTTGTAGCATTTACAACGGTAAAAGCTATACGTACTCCATTTCTGTATACATCAATTTGTTTTGGATTTGCAATTGGGTACGGCGGTGTAAATTGACTTTGACCATCCATTGCTGTAACAACAATTTCTTCTTCTCTTAATAAAGTAGATGCTTCTATTTTTTTTAATATTCCTGTCGCTTTACCAACAACCATAATTTCGTTAGCTTCAACATCAATAGTATTTTCTAACCCCATAATTGCTAATGTATTTGTAGTGCTGGTTGCTAGTGTAGTTTCTTTAGTTAAAGTTCCACCTAACCCAATGGTATTTCCTGTACTTATAGTTAAACCATTATTTGCAGAAACTTTTGAATTAACGGTATTATTAACCCAACTTGTTCCATTGTAGATAAAAATATCGCCATTGCCTTCATTTACATAAATATCACCACTTTTAGGATTTAGATTGACTAAAGAATTTGGATTTCCTACTCCACTTTTAGGATTTGAATTTATTGGAATCCACTTCACTCCGTCCCAAACACTAATAATATCTCTTGCTGCTGAATTATTGATCCACAAATCGCCTACATTCGTTAAAATAGGTGGTATTTTTGAAGTTATTACAGAAGTTCCTTTGCTACAAAGACTTTTCCAAGTTACACCTTCAAACATATAAATACATTTTTGGTCTATATTGTATATTAAAGCGCCATGTAAAGGTTGTATCGCCTGCATTTGCGCAGTAGTAAGTCTACTTAAAACAAATACTTTATCCGAACTCTCTAATTCTAAAATAGAATTGGAATTAATTTGGGAAGGATTATCTCCAATTTTTACTTGGGAATACATTGAAAATCCTGAAAGAATTAATATGAAAATTAATATGTTCTTCACTGAATGTACTAGAATGCTAGAAATTAAACTACTTTTTTAATTAAAAAAACCACTTTTTTTGGGGTGGCAAAAGTAGTAAAAATTTTAATAACTATATGTCTGACACAAAACAAACAAAATAAGTCACAAAAATTTAATGAGAAGCTTTCGGTGTAGTAGGATTATATCCAAAATCCGGGTCGGGTAATTGGATACCTAATTGTGAAATTACATAACCAACACTTGCAAAATGATGAATGGCATGACTATGCGCTTGAATTAAAATACCTATAAACGTATAATTTGCAGTAACCACTCCCATCCCTAAATCATCAGTCACTTTTACAATTTTATTCAAATCATACTGTGGTAAGTTGTGTAGTTTCTCCATAATTTCAGAAAAATATAAAATACCCATTTCAGTTTCTAATTCTGCTTGTTCATTTCTTTTTCTATTGATTAAATTGATGTTTCCAGATTCCATTCCTTCAAAAATACAATCAAAAACATCTAAAATATGGCGTATATGCGTACCAATACTCGAATAGTAGGGCGCAACAGTTGTATCACTGTATTCAGTATCCGAAATGTTATGTAGTAGTTTTATGCCTCTTTGAAGATTTGCGTCAATAGCTTCAATCATAATTAATATTCAAAATTTAAAGTTTGTAAATATAAAATAAATTAATGTACTATTTTTAGAATGGTAAGCAGCCCTAGACCTAAAAACAAGAAGCTTAATATCAAATTAATATTTTTGGCTATAAATGATACTTTTCTAATTATAATTTTAGCAAAAACAATATAGGTGCTAAATAATAGAAAGGAACCAATAGCCGCTCCAAAAACAAATAAAAACATATAAGGTTGCTCTATTAATATTTTATTTTTTGCAGCTAAAAATATACTTATACCTAAATAAAAAGGAATTCCAAGCATATTTATAGACGACATACCAATTCCTTTAAAAAAAAAATTATTTTTAGTATAGCTGGTCTTCGGATTTAATTTTTTTCGCGACAAATAAAAGAAAAAACCTGACAGTCCAAAAAACACAACTATCCCTGCAATTTTTAACCGCTCAATTACGTGTGGGTTGTTCGTGAAAAAATCAGCAAAATAGAGTGCAATACCAGCCTGAATAAAAACGATTAAAGAGGCTCCAATTGCAAACTTCAAACTTTGTGAAGTTCTTGTTTCCATTCTAATTTTTAATGCTGTCATATTTAACATCCCTGGAGAAATTAATCCAACATATGCCATTAAAATTCCGTAAAATATATGAAGTATATAATCCATCTTAAATTTTCAAATTAAAAAGTTTAAAGATTCATGAAATAAAACATTTACAGCGTAACTTAAATTACACTTCAACAAATTAGAAACACATACATTTGATACGAAATTAGAATATAATACTGCTGAAAGTTAAGAGTTTTCTTGATTTTTTTAAAAAACCACAAACTTTAAACGTTTGTGGTTTTTTTTTAATAAAACATTAACGGGTTTTGGTACGCTATTTGAAATTGTATATGGTACATTCGAAAACTAATTAATAGAAAATTTATATACAATGAAAAGATTTTTGATAATCGTTTTAGTGTTTTTGGGATCGTTTACACTAGTAAACGCCAACACTGTAATTAAGAGCAAAGTACTTGTTTTAAATTATACATCATCTATAGAACCTGTTATTTTTGAAGAAAATGGAATGCAGTTTACCATCATTATAGATGAGAATGCACGATTTATAAAATTAAAGATTAAACACCTTTTTAATACTGACAAAACAAAACCTATTGGTATTCAATTAAAAACCGACACTAAAGGACGTTTAGCATTTGCAAACAGTACTCCAATTATATATAGCAGTAATGGAAAAGTTGCAAAAATAGGACCTGTGCTATTTTCTTATAGAGGTTCTAAAATTAGAAAAGTTGGGAATTTAGAGGTTATTCAAAATGAAAATGGAGAAATTAGCTATAAAGGACATGTAAAAGGTGCAACGATGAAGTATTTTACTAAGAAACCGAAAATTAGAATGTCGTAATATAACCCGTTATTTGCGGGTTATATTTTTCAGTATTATTTTCCGAAATAATACATTTAATTCTTCTGAAATATGAAATCGTCCAACAACAAATACATATAAAATAGTAATAACCACACTTTTAAAAATAATATTCAGAATTGGATGTCCATTGAAATTCAAAAATTGAAAAGCAACAAATAACACTCCAATTATACCCATTATTTGTATGGTTTTCAGGCTAAATGGTTGAATTTTAAATTTCCATTGAATATAAAAAACCTTTATAAGTACATAGCTAAACATCACAATTAATGTTGCCAAAGCTGCTCCGTCAATCCCAATCAATGCAATTAACCATTTATTAAGTGCAATTACACTAACTGCCATAGCTAATGATAAATAGAAAAATATTTTATAGTACATGGAATTTACCAAAATAGCATTTCCTGTACCCAACGCTAATTCCAATAATTTTGAAATAGAAATAATTAACACCACCCAAATACCTTTGGTATATTGAGGTTTATTAATTAGTTCGTACATATCGTGTATGTTCAAATTAATTAGTAAAAACAAAAGCCCACCAACTATTAATAAATTTAAAGACGTTTGTTTGTATAATTTTTCGACTTCAAAATAATTGTCGTTGTTCATATCTTTCGCCGTAATTGGACTCGTAATTTGCTGCATAGCACGTGTTGGTATGGCAATTACGCTAGCAATATAAATTCCTACAGAATAATAGGCTACTTGCGCTATTTTTTCCATTTGTGGAATCATAAACTTATCTATTTCCAATAAAACTCCCGCTGCAGAACCTGCTACAATAATGTAAAATGAAAAAGACAATAACTCTTTTACATTATCTGGCAACGCAAAACTAAAGGTTGGTTTGTACACGTAAAATGCATTTAACATCATAATTAAGGTACTTAAACCATACACTGCAACAACGGAATAAATAAATTGCTCATTTGTAAGCCATTTAAAATATACTGCTATTAACAATAATGATGTACAAAACCTCGGGAATAATTCTTTTACAAAATTCCCAAAAACCGATTTCATGTGCACTTTTGTCCACGCATAAAAAACTTCAAAATAGCCCATAAAAACAGCTACTAAAAAAATAAGATACGTGTAACTTTTAATTATTGGGTTTTCCGCTGAAATCCAATTCCCAATAGCTTCATATACCAGCATTCCAATAAATGCCAAAGGAATGATAATAAGTAACGGCAATATTAAGGTTAACATTAAAAACTTATCGCGGTCTACTTTTGTTTTGTACGATGAATAGAACTTGATAACCGTATTTTGCATACCAAAAACCAATAAAGGCATAATTATATTGGCTGCCGACAAAATAAATGTGATCAACCCAACATAATCTTCGTGCAAAAAGTGGGTGTATAAAAACAATACATTTATACCTCCAATACCAAATCCTAAAAATAGAATGATGGTATTTGTAAACGATTGTTTTAAAACGATTCCCATTAAATTAGTTTCAAAAGTTGCTTGTAAATGGTTTCTCCCACTTCATTTCCGTATAATTCTTTTGAAAAATCAGCAGTCGAATTTTGATATTTTGAAAATGCTTCTTGCATTTTAAGTGAATTACTTCCTACAATTTCCGCAAAACCATTGATTACTAATTCCACCCATTCGGTTTCTTCACGTGCAATAATACAGTGTTTTTTATTAAAAAAAGCTTCTTTTTGAAGTCCTCCACTGTCCGTAACTACCAAGTTACAATTTTTTAATAATTCCAACATATCATAATAACCAACGGGATCTATTATTTGTATGTTGAATTGTAACTTATTTTTTTCTAAAATGGCTTTTGTACGCGGATGCAGCGGTAAAATAACTGTTTTTGTTTTACCTATTTCTTCTAATCCGCTAAAAATAGATTTTAAATTAGCCAAATCATCCGTATTTTCTTGACGATGAATGGTTGCCAATACAAATTCGTTCGACTTTAAATCTAAATCCTTAATAATTGTCGATTTTTCTTGTGAAAATTGACTGTAATATTCCACAGCATCTTTCATAATATCGCCGCTATTTACAATCTTTATTGGCATTGAATCAAAACCTTCTTGTTGTAAATTTTTAATAGCTACTTCCGTAGGGCACAGCAAAATATCTGAAATCCGATCCGTTAAAATCCGATTAATTTCCTCAGGCATTTTCATATTGTAAGAGCGTAAACCCGCTTCAATATGCGCCACTTTTATATGCATTTTTTTTGCAGCCAAAGCACCTGCTAATGTTGAGTTTGTATCGCCGAAAACAACTACCAAATCGGGTTTTTCAATTACTAAAATTTCTTCAATTTTAGTTAACATTTGACCAGTCATTGCTCCGTGACTCAACCCATGAATAGCTAAATTATATTTTGGAGCAGGAATTTCCATTTCCTCGAAAAAAATAGCACTCATATTGGCATCATAATGTTGCCCTGTATGCACTATAATTTCCTCAATATTATTGTATTTTGAAATAACACGACTTAAAACAGCCGCTTTTACAAACTGAGGACGTGCTCCTAAAATGGTGATAATTTTTTTCATTCCTTTTTATATGATTTGTGCAACTAAAAATCAGAGATATTTAAGTGGTCGCAAATTGATAGTTGAATTTTTGTCGTTTCTGTTAGTTTAAATGTAAACATAAATTACATGAGGTGTTGAGCATAGTTTTTTATTCGGATATTCTTTTTTTCACATCCATTCTCTCGTGAAGAATTCTCGTGATTTCTACATAATTATTTTTTAGAATTCTGTAAAATATGATATGACGATTCGCTTTCACACCTAATAGACTTTCAGTAATTCCCTCATAGTTTTTTCCTAAAATTGGATTATCAGCAATATATTGACAAGTAGAAATTAACATCTCATAATATTTGTCGGCTTGATTTTCAGACCAAACCTCAAAAGTATAATCCCAAATTTTCGATAAATCATCAACCGCTTTATTGGTCAATTTATAGTTCGCCATTTGAGTGTTTTTTCGCTTTTAGAGATTCAAGATGTGTTTTAGGGTCAAAATCTTGAGCAATTCCACTATTAATTCCCTCCTGAATTGCATTTCTCAAAACAATAACTTTATTTTCTTCTTCTTCTAAAAGTCTTAAACCTGCTCTTATAACTTCGCTAACATTTTTAAATCGACCTTCTCTTATTCGGCTTTGAACGAATTGATCAAAATAATTTCCAAGTGATATTGATGTGTTCTTATTCATTTTGATAAAATTTTAATCAAATATACCAATAATTGGTATATTATACAAATTTTCAAATTACACACAGTTATAATATATCCAATTTATCAAACAATTTTCGCTATAATTTCAGCCACTTTTTTTGTCAATTCGCTTCGATGATATTGTTCAATATTGTTAGAATTTACCTGTAAATTGCCTTTTTCAAATTGCTCATACAATGCTAAAATACTATTTTTTAACTGTTCCTTTTCATTAAAACCAACAACTGTCCCTGCATTTGATTTTTTTAGAATTTCGGCTAAATCGCCATCTGGTGGAGCAATGGCTAAAATTGGTCGTTTTGCCATTAAATATTCAAATATTTTACCTGTAATAATTCCTTTGGCGCTTGGCACATTATTAACCACTAACAACAAGACTTGCGATTTTTTTTGAAACGCAACAACCTCATTATGATTCAAATAAGGCACCAAATTACAGTTACTTTTCAAACCAAACATTGCAATATCTTCTTCAATGGAAGGAGCGGTTTTGCCAATTAAATTTAGCTCAAAATCTGAGGCGAATTCTTTGTTTTCAGAAGTCAACTCAGCTAAAACCTCCCACAACATTGTTGGGTTTCTATCCGAATTCATCAAGCCAATATGCGTTATTGAAAACTTTTGGTCCAACACTACTTTTTCATTGGAAATAACTTCATCATAACCATTGGTAACCGTATAAATACCCTTACAAAACTGTTGGTAATTGCGTTTCATTGTTTCACCCACCACCAAAACTGCATCTGCATTTTTTAACACATTTTGTTCTAATTGATGGTGTTTTTCAATGGCTTTTTTTGTCAAAGGCAGTTGATGAAAATAATCGATTTCTGTCCAAGGATCTCTAAAATCCGCAATCCATTTAATATTTAATTCCTCCTTTAATTTCAACCCAATTAAGTGCATACTATGCGGCGGACCAGTTGTAATTATTACATCAATTTTATGAGTTGAAAGATACTTTTTTAAGTATTTCACCGATGGTTGTACCCAAAACATTCGGGCATCAGGAATAAAATAATTGGCTCGAATATATTGTAATATTTTTCCCAAAAAGCCTGGATTCGGATTTAAAAAACCAGCACTTTCATTCTTGTTTTTTTTGAAAAATGAAAAAATAGTATTCGGTTCAAAAATAGGTTGTTTTAACACTTCAATTCCATCTGGAACATCCTTTTGTAACGAATCATCTTTTATTGGATAATCTGTACTATCAACCGTATAAACAATAGGTTCAATATCAAAATCACGAAAATATTTTACAAATTTTAACCAGCGTTGCACACCAGAACCACCTGCAGGCGGCCAATAATAGGTTATAATTAACGCTTTCTTCATTTGCTGAAATTAGTATATAACTCAATTAATTTTTCAGAAGTTTTCTCCCAATTAAACTCATTTTCAATAAAGTTTTTTCCATTTTCACCAAAATTAGTTTGTAAAACTTCTACATGAAATAATTCTAATGTTTTTTCAGTAAAATCAACTATATCTTCCGCTTTATGCACCAACCCTGCATTGGCTCTTTCAATAATATTTTTTTGTGAAGTGGCATCACTCACCAACAATGGCTTTCCAAAACTCATATATTGAAATATTTTGTTGGCATATGTAGTATCGTGGTGTAAATTCCGATGTAACGGAGAAATACAAATGGCACTTGCTGTTATATAGGAAGGAAATAGGTTTTCATTTTGCCAACCTTCAAAATCTACATAATTTTCTATTTGTAAATCTGCTACCAACTGTTTTAAAAATATATCTGATGAATTACTGCCTACAATGACCAATTTAATAGTTGGAATTTTATCTTTTAAGGTTGCAATACTTTCAATAGCAGTTTGCAAACCTCTACGAATACCAGTATCTCCAACATACAACAATACAAAATTATTTTTATACTTTTCAATAATTTCGTTGTTAAGAATTGCTTCTTTATAATACGACTTATGCACTGTATTTGGCACGGCAACTAAAACTTCTGCTGCTTTACCTACTCTTTTAATTATCTCATTTTTAGCCTCTTCCGTAACCACAACTACGGCATCCGATTTACGAATAAATTCCTCTTCCTTTTTTTTCCAACGAGCAGAAGAAATCATAAATTTTCCAGGAAATTTTTGTAAATGTGGATAAAATTTCATGATTTCAGGTCGGTTTTCATGCAAATCCAACACTGTTTTCAACCCTAATTTTTCAGAAGCGTTAAAGGCTGCTTCCGCTATTTGAATATCGTGAATATGAACAATTTCAATCTTATTTTCTACTAAAAAATGTGAAATTTTTTTAACTAAAACGTTAGAATAGATTGGAATTGTGTACACCAATGCCGACGTTTTGTAAATAAATTTAGTGGATTTATAACGTCTAACTTCAATTCCTTGAATAATTTCTTGTGAAGGTTCATCATTGTATTTCAAACAAAACAAAAACACTTTATGACCTTTTCCAATTAAAGAAATAGCCTCATTTGCCACCCTTGGATCAGGTGGAAATGTTTTGTCTAAAATCATTCCTATACGCATAGTTTTTATTTTTCAGCGTACACAGCGTAATAACGCGGTGTAAATTTTCTTAATAAAGGTCTAATTCCTAGTTTGTTAATTGGACTTGTCCACTTCAATGTTTTTTTAATATTCCAGCCAGATTTTTCAATTAACCAATCAAATTGCCAATCTTCAAATTCGTGATAATGTCGATCACGCATATCTGTAGAACTTCTATAAGCCTTTGCAAACCACAAGTTTAAAGGAATAGTTGCAATTAACTTTTTAGTTTCAATAGCTTTCAACACTTCATAAGGCGACAGTAAATGCTCAAAAATTTCAAAAGCTGTAACAGCATCAATGGTGTGGTTTTTAACAATTTCAGGAAACTCGTCTAAATCTTCTCCAGAAGTATTGATAACCGTATAGCCATTTTGCTCCATAATTTCAGAAAATGGATTCCGAACTCCTAAATCTAATATGGTTGCGGGAGCAGGCAACACACTTTGCAAAAATTCTAGCGTATGTTTATAACGCTTTGAAGGCATTTTAGCGTACATTCTTTTTCTTTTTATCTATAAAAAACCAACCTACAGGTATCAATAACAAAAATGCATACGATAGCAACGCAACGGTATTTCCTTTGTCGATAACTGTTGGCTCAAATTTAAATTCAATAGTATGTGTTCCTTTTGGAATTTCAAGTCCGCGCAACACGTAATTTACACGAACGTGTGTCACTAAATTCCCATCAATATATGCATTCCAACCGTCATTATAATAAATTTCTGAAAACACTGCAAATTGGTTAGAACTTGCATTTGAACTATAACTTAACTCATTTTGTTTGAAGCTTTCCAATGTTATTGTCGCTGTAGAATCGGTTGGATAATTTGTTTGTAAATCACTAGTTACAAAACGTTTATCAATTACCGCTTCAAATTTAGTTTTTAAACTATCCAATGCTTTTATTTCTTCGTTGGCGGTATTTACAACTTTAAGGTTGGCCACAAACCAAGCATTTCCATTCGCATCTTCATTTTGTTGTGCCGTTTCTCTATTATCTCCATCCGTAAACATAAAATATTTGGTATTCAACATATTTAATACTTCAATATTATTTCTACCAATATGAAAATCGTACAGCTCCTGATAACGACCTAATTTAGCTGCGTGATAGCCACCAATTGAATTATGAAAATAAGAAGTACTTCCATCATTCATTGGGTCAATAGTTAAATTGGCAACACGATAATGATTTTTATCTTTTAAAATTTCTTTATTAATTTCAGAAGCTACAAAAGGTTTATCAATTTCACGCGCACTCATAAAGTCCTCTTCATTTACATAGCGTTTATCCACCGTTCCTAAATCGAATAAAATAAGAACTCCAAGAGCCACAATCGTTGCGTTTTTCTTAATTTTTTCAGTTAAAAACAACCATAAAACTCCCGCTGAAAGAACAACCAAAATAAATGTACGTAAACTATCTGAAAAGAAAAGTGCTTTTCTATCCGCAATAATTGCATCCAATAAACCTGGTAACATTTTATCATAACTTTCATCTCGTAATCCTTCAAAAGCAAATAAACTCGTTCCGAACAAGGTAAAAATTAACGCCAATCCACCAACAATATATACCGTTTTCTTTAAGCTTTCCAATTTAATTTCTTTTGAATTTGTTGAAGAAAACCATTCTTTCAATCCTAAAATTGCTAACAATGGAATCGCAAATTCAGCAATAACTTGTATGGAAGAAACCGCACGGAACTTGTTATACATTGGCACATAATCAATAAAAAAGTCGGTTAAAACACCAAAGTTTTTACCCCAACTTAATAAAATTGAAAATATAACTGCTCCAACCAACCAATTCTTTAATTTCCCTTTTACCAAGAAAATTGCCAGCACAAATAAGAAAATTAAAATAGCGCCAATATATGCTGGTGCCTCAACAATAGGTTGTTGCCCCCAATACATTGGTGCAAATTGAGCAAATTCTTTAGCTTGACGAGGATCCGTTTTATCTTTAATAAACTGATACATATTGGATTCTAAACCTACATTTTCATAATTTCCACCGCCCATAAACCGTGGAATAAATAAATTGAAGGTTTCGGTGATTCCATAACTATATTCAGTAATATACCCTTTATCCAACCCTTTCACAGCTTCTTTTGCTGAACCATCGGGATTGATCGTCAATTCACTTTTACCACGTGTACTGTGGTCTACATATTCTTTTGTTGCTAATAAACTTGGCGCATTTACACCTACTGCCAATACAACGGCAACCACCAAAACGGCAATACTTTTAAAAAAAGTAGGTAATTCTTTTTCTTTATAGGCTTCAATTACATACACAATACCTAAAATAAGCACGGTAAATAATAGGTAATACGTCATTTGAGGATGTCCTGCGCTAATTTCCAACGCCATAGCAACGGCAGTTAATACAAACCCCCATAAATAGTTGCGTTGTAACACCATTAAAATTCCAGACAATACCAATGGCATATACGCAATTGCGTGTGCTTTTGCATTGTGCCCGACTCCTAAAATAATTATATAATATGTTGAAAAACCAAAAGCTAGAGCGCCTAAAAAAGCCAACTTCCACTCCACTTTTAACACGGTTAATAAAATAAAGAAACTCAATAAGTACAAAAACAAATAATCCGCTGGACGTGGTAAAAAACGTAGCGCATCATCCAAGCTTTTTATAAAATTGTTTGGGTACAATGTACTTAAATTATAGGTGGGCATACCGCTAAAAGCAGCATCCGTCCAATAAGGCTCTGCGTCAAATTCATCTCTGAAATCATTGACCGCCTTTGCCATTCCTATAAAATGCTTGATATCATTTTGAAAGATTTTTTTCCCTTCTAACACTGGAGAAAAATAGGCCACCGAAATAATAACAAATGCTATAATAGCAATCATAAACGGTAGTAACTTTTGAATTTTACCCTTCATAATTAATCTTTAACCTCTTCATAATCAACATAATCTCCAACATCCTTACTTGATTTCGGCTCATTTGGAACTTTCGAAATTACAGTTTCTCCAACTTTACCTTTGGCAGCCTGTTGTTGATTTTGTTGCTGTTCATTGAATTTTTGCTGCACATTATCTACCATTTTCTTTAGAAAAATAGGTAAAATATACCTGCTAATAAATTTAAATACGTAGTAAACAATTAATATAATTGCAATTGTTTTTAAAAATCCCATTTTCAATATTTTTAATAAAGTTCAAAAATAACAATTTGATAGCAACTAAAACGTTTAATTATTTAAAATCTTATATTTACACACCAATCTAAGTACATTATGAAAAAAATTTTAGTGTTTTTATTGATCGGTATTAGTAATCAGCTAGTTACAGCACAATACACCGATATAATCAATTCTAAAAGACCAGGATTTTCCGAAAGCCCTTATGGTATTGGTAAAAATGTATATCAATTGGAAACTGATTTTTTCTACAGAAGTAGCGATAATTTATCCTATTATGACAAACCTTCTACATTTGGAACCTCAATGAATATTAGGGTTGGTCAATTTTTAGAGAAATTGGAAATGAATGCGAATATCACCTATCAGAATGATGAAATACAAGCTATTGCTGGTCCAAATTACAAT
>JAGPIQ010000084.1 GCA_018054895.1 Lutibacter sp.
CGATACCATTTTCATAGCACTCGTTATCTGCATTGTGGAACCAATGGATGCAATTCTATTACGTATTTCTTTTAAGTTTGCCATTATATTTGGTATCTAGTATTGAGAATAGAGTATTGAGTATTGAGAATTAAACCTCTCAATACTCAATACTAAAAATCTTAATTATGCGTATTTAGCTGAAATTTCTTTTGCAGCACTTGTTAATACATCAATTACTTCATCAGTCAATTTTCCTGCTTTTAAAGTATCTAATGTATCTCTGTGTTTAGCATTTAAGTATTCAAGGTAATCGCTTTCAAATTCTTTTACTTTTTCAACAGGAACTGCTCTTAATAAGTTTTTTGAACCTGCATAAATAATAGCAATTTGATCTTCAACTTTAAAAGGATCTGCTTGCGCTTGTTTTAAAATTTCAACGTTACGTTGTCCTTTTGAAATTACATTCATTGTTGCAGCATCTAAATCTGAACCAAACTTAGCGAATGCTTCTAGCTCACGGTATTGTGCTTGGTCTAATTTTAAAGTACCTGCTACTTTTTTCATTGATTTAATTTGTGCGTTACCACCAACACGCGATACCGAAATACCTACGTTAATTGCTGGACGTACCCCTGAGTTAAATAAATCTCCATCTAAGAAAATTTGTCCGTCAGTAATAGAAATTACGTTTGTAGGAATATATGCGGATACGTCACCTGCTTGCGTTTCAATAATTGGTAATGCAGTTAGTGAACCTCCACCTTTAATTTTTCCTTGTAAAGAATCTGGAACGTCATTCATTTGCGCAGCAATCGTATCATCATTAATAACTTTTGCAGCACGCTCTAATAAACGAGAGTGTAAGTAAAAAACGTCTCCAGGATACGCCTCACGTCCTGGTGGACGACGTAATAATAAAGAAATTTCACGGTAAGCTACCGCTTGTTTAGATAAATCATCATATACAATTAATGCAGGACGACCTGTATCTCTAAAGTACTCTCCAATTGCAGCACCTCCCATTGGAGCATATACTTGCATTGCAGCAGGATCTGATGCGTTAGCAGCAACAATAGTTGTATAGGCTAAAGCTCCTTTTTCTTCTAATAAGTTTGCAATTCCAGCAACCGTAGATGCTTTTTGACCAATTGCAACATATATACAATATACTGGTACACCAGCATCGTAAAATTCTTTTTGGTTGATAATGGTATCAATTGCAACAGTTGATTTCCCTGTTTGACGGTCACCAATAATTAACTCACGTTGACCTCTACCAACTGGAATCATAGCATCAACTGCTTTTAATCCTGTTTGTAATGGCTCCGTAACTGGCTCACGAAAAACAACTCCTGGCGCTTTACGCTCTAAAGGCATTTCAAATGTTTCACCTTGTATTGGTCCTTTACCATCAATTGGAAAACCTAGTGTGTTTACAACACGACCAACAATTCCTTCTCCAACTTTTAAAGAAGCAATTCTTTCCGTACGTTTTACTGTAGACCCTTCTTTTATAGTTTTAGAGTGACCTAATAAAACAACCCCAACATTGTCTTCTTCTAAGTTTAATACAATTCCTTCTAATCCGTCTTCGAATTCAACTAATTCTCCATATTGAACGTTTGCTAAACCGTATACACGAGCAATACCATCACCCACTTGTAATACAGTTCCAACTTCATTTAATGAAGCTGAACCTTCAAATCCTGCTAATTGTTGTTTTAAAATTGCTGATACTTCAGCTGGTTTTATTGATGCCATTTATGATATTTTTTAAAACTTAAATCTTTATGAATACTACAATGTTGCTGTTAAACTTTCGTTTGCAAATTGTCTTTTTAATACCTGTAATTTGTTTGCTACGCTTGCGTCATATTGAACATCGCCAATGCGAAGAATAAATCCGCCAATAATATCAGGATTTACACTGTTTTCAATAGTAGCATCTTTTCCTGTAATTTCTTTTACCTTCTTTAAAACTTGTACGTTTAATTCTTCAGTTAAAGGAATAGCAGTAGTAACTTTTGCAATTTCAATTCCTTTTAGTGAATCAAAAAGAATGGTATATTTTTTAGCAACCTCTTCTAAAATTGATAACCGTTTATTATCAATTAATAAATCGATTAAGCCGTGTGATAATTTCGAAATATTACTTGCAAAAACTGCTTTGATAGCTGTTTTTTTTAAGTCGGTTTTTACAACTGGACTTGTAAGCAATAGTTGCAAATCGCTACTGTCTTTTATGGTATTTGCAATTAACAACATATCCGTATTCACTTCAACTTCTTTTTGTTGTTCAAGTGCAAAACTTAGTATTGCTTTTGCATATCTTACTGCTGCTCTAGATCCACTCATGTTTACTTAACTTATAGTGTTACTTCTTTTAACATATCTTCTACTAACTTTGTTTGCTTCGCTTTGTCAGAAAGTTCACCTCTCACAACTTTTTCAGCAATAGCTAAAGATAATTCAGCAACTTGATTTTTAATTTCAGAAATAGCAGCTTGTTTTTCAGCTTGAATAGTTGCCTGAGCTTGTTCAATTACTTTCGTTGCTTGAATTTTAGCTTCTTCCTTTGCTTCAGAAACAATACCTTCTTTCATTTCGCGTGCTTCTTTTAACATAGCATCACGCTCAGCACGTGCTTCTTTTAAAATACGCTCATTGTCGGCGGTTAAATTTTGCATTTCTTTACGTGCGTTTTCAGCTTCGTCTAATGCATTTTTAATACCTTCTTCACGTTCATTAATTGCATTTAATATAGGTCCCCAAGCATATTTTTTCAATAAAAATACTAAAGCTATGAATAGGACTGACATCCAGAAAAATAATCCTAATGAAAACTGCTCTATTAACTTATCCATGTTATATGTTTTACTGTTTTTTAATTAATAATTTTAAATAACAGCTACAACCAACCGTTGTAGCTGTTATTTGTAATTTTCTTAAGCTGCAAATAAGGCAGCAAATCCAATACCTTCAATAAGCGCCGCTGCAATTAGCATAGCTGTTTGAATTTTCCCTGAAGCTTCTGGTTGACGTGCGATCGCGTCCATAGCTGATCCACCAATTCTACCGATACCTAAACCAGCACCGATTACGATTAAACCTGCTCCTACAATGTTTGGAATTGTCATGATATATATATTTATTAATTAAACATTCAATTTTTAGTGATGATCGTGTTCTTCTACCGCTGAACCAAAGTACAATGCCGATAACATAGTAAAGATATACGCTTGTAATGCTGCTACCAATAATTCTAATAATGATAACGCAAAAGCCAATCCGAATGATAACGGGCTACCAATCCAGTTTTTGAAAATAAACATTAACCCAATAATACTCATTAATACAACGTGTCCTGCAGTAATGTTTGCATATAAACGTATCATTAATGAAAAAGGTTTAATAATAGTTCCTAATAATTCAATAGGTGCTAAAATAATTTTCATTGGTGTTGGTACTCCTGGCATCCAAAAAATATGTTTCCAATAGTCTTTGTTTCCTGAGAAAGTAGTAATAAAATAAGTCATTAAAGCTAACGCTAAAGTAACCGCAATATTATTTGTAACGTTTACACCAAGTGGTGTTAACCCTAATAAGTTGATTATCCATACAAAAAAGAAGATAGTTAACAGGTAACTCATGTACTTTTTGTAATGTTTTTCTCCAATGTTTGGAATGGCAATATCATCACGAACATATAAAATAAGCGGTTCCAAAATACGACCTAGTCCTGTTGGTAAAGCATTCTTTTTGTAGTTTTTAGCCATTCTGCTAAACATAAAAAACATTAACAAACCAACCAAAATAATAAAAACAACGTTTTTAGTCAACGAAAAATCATAAGGTTTTGCATTTGTAGCGTGGTGATTCTCATCATAATTAATAGTTCCTTCAGCGTCTGTATTGTAAATTTTACCGTGGTATAATTTATAAAAGTTACCGTTGGATTCGGCAACACTTTCGCCGTGGTTTAATTTTGATGAAGAAAAAATGTGTAAACCACCATCCCATAAAATTACGGGAAGCGGAGCTCCAATATATACATGTTTACCTGTAGCATCATCATCATAGGAAAACAAACTAAAATCGTGAGAATCTAGTAAGTGATGGTTGATGTATTCTTTAATTTCAGTTTTTAAATCTTTTACTCCATGAGATTCTTCCACTGTACCCTCTTGAGTTGCGTCATGTTGGGCCTTAACTGAAATTGTTACAGTTAATAGTAGTAACGTAAGTAATGTAACTATGTTAATTCTATGCATATCACTTTATTAATCGTGGTTTCCAAAAATATTGTGCAAATGTACGGTTTTATATTAAAAACTAAAAAATATTTTATTATGCTTTTTTTAATTGTTAAATAATGAAAAAACAAGTACTTAAACCTTATTATTTAATAATTTTATGAGATAAAACGTTTCGAAAAATAAACATAAAATATATGGGGTCATAAATGTAGTTGCTTCAAAAATATCAATTTTACCATTTTTATGATATACAGGATAGAAAAACAGGAAGAAAAATCCGAATTTCACAAAACTTCCAGCCATATAAATAAACCCTAAAATATCTAAGTATTTAATTCTTAATTTATAAAGAAACGCATAAATGCTTACAGCAAGCATATAATTTATGATGTATGATAGTTCAATTCTATTTGTAAAAATTGGAGTATTTAAAAAGTATAAAACAAATGCATGTATTGAAAATAAAATACCCGTTGCAATAATCAATTTAAGAGCAAAATTAATTATTGGTTTATTCATCATACTTATCATTAATATTTTTTAGTTGAGCCAATACGCTATAAATTGCAATAGCTATAGATACTAAGGTTAAAACAATGGTAAATACTTTTGATGTTGGATTAAAATGCGCATCTAATTTTTTCCCAAAGTAGGCGCCTAAATAAATGGTTATTCCCATTTGAAAGGCAACACCAGTTAATTGGAGGTATTTATTAAGCTGTTTTTTCTTGTTGGGTTGATCCATTTTTTAATTCCTTAACGTCTCCTTTCATTTCACAAGTTGCATTAAACTCAGCACCTGGCTCCACGGCTAATTTTGAAATAACTACGTTTCCAGTAATTTTAGCGGAAGTTTTAAGAGTCAATAAATAGGATGCTACTAATTCCCCATTAAATTTCCCTTCAATATCCGCTTCTACACAATTAATTGTTCCATTTACATTTCCAGAAACACCAATAACAACTTTTCCGTTGGTTTTTACATTTCCTTCAACAGTACCATCTATTCTAAAGTCTCCTTCAGAAATAATATCACCAATAATGGACGTGTTTTTTCCAATAACATTTATTTCAGAAATTTGAGGTGTTTTTTTTTCGGCAAACATACTAGTATGGTTAGTTTTAAGTGTTAAATTTTAGATTTAATGGTTGCTATTATTTCTAAAGCTTTTCTGCTTTCTTCAGTGTTGGGGTAGTTCATAGTAACAAAATCAAGTGCTTCTTTAAACGCTACTAATCCTTCTTTTTTCCCAATAGCATATGCTTTTAATAATTCAAACTTAGCGATTATTGGGTCTCCTTGATATTTTAAAATAGCACTGTTAGTGTTTATAATTACATCGTCAAATTTTTCATCTTTAAATTCATAAAAAATGCACGCATAATCTTCTTCAGCTAAATTTATGGCTCCTTCTTCTAACGCTTTTGATGGGTTTTCAATAATTTTAGCATAATTAGATGCTGGATAATTTGAAAGAATATCAACCTTTAAAATTGCAGCTAACGGATTGTTTTCATCCATATATAACTGATATAAATGATATTTTGCTGGAAGTTCATAATTGATAGCTGGGTTAAGGGTTAATAACTTTTCAAGTTTATCTTTCGCCAATGCTTTTTCTTTAAATTGTTCTTTATAAATAAGTCCTAAGTTATAATAGGAGTCGTCTCTATCTCGTTTTAGAATACTAATTTTTTGTTTATCTGTCGGAATTTTATCAAGATAATAATTCAATGTTAAAAGCGCTGATTCTGTTCCTGTAACAGACTCCGTTGAGTCGTTATTTGTTGCTCCAGGCAGGTTTATTACTGTTTTATCACTCAGTCTCCAACCATCTTCTAAAGGTCGGTTTCCCCAGATTCGTTTAAATTCTTGCGCTCCAAAACCTACAGTTTGTGGATTGTAAAAATACCATTTACCACTATTTTTTTCGGTTGGTTTGGATATTGAAGCAATACCAGAACCGGCATTAATTTTTTTGTTTTGTTTTTCTTCTTGCGCTTTTAGCTTTTCAATATGCTCCTTAAAATAGGTTTCACGTTCCGTAGCAGACATTGCTACAACAGCTAAAACACTATCGTTTGTTTTTACAATTCCTTCGTGTAAAATAACTTCATTTAAGTTATTCCGTTTTCTTTTTAAGCGGAAAATACGTTTTGAAGTATCTTCTTTGGTTATTTGAAGGATGCTGTCATAATATGCGGCGGCGGTAACAAATTCTGCCTTATCAAAAAATACATTTCCAACGGCTTCGTAGGATAATTCCTTTTGAATGCCAGCTCCTATACTTGATGCAATTGACTTTTTGTAATTTTCCAAGGCTTTTTCCTTGTCAATTTTTTCTTCCATAACACCCATTTGATAGTATAATTTATCCAAATAAGGTTCATTAAATATATTTTTAGTCAACTTTTCAAGCGTTGCAAGCGCTGTTGAAGAATCCTCTTTTGAAGTGCTATTTTTAGCCTTCTCAATTTTGGCATGTATTTTATATTTATAGGGTGCTTTTTTAAAATCGATGACCTGTTGAAAGTAATAATTTGAAGTGTCAATAATTTTATTAGCACTGTAAAGCTGTCCTAATATGTAAAGGTTTCGAGCTGTTTGTTCTTTAGAATAATTAGTTTTAATTGCTAATTTTAAGTTCGAAATTACTTGAGGAATGCTATCTGAAGCTGTATAAGCCATAGCCAATGCCGTATATGATTTTTCATAAATTTCAGATGATAATTTTTTGTTTTTTAGAAGTAATTTTAGATTTTCAATAGCTTGCCCTTCATTTCTTAAACGCACATGCGTTTTAGCTTGCCAAATTTTAGTGTCATTAATTAAACTAGCCTTTGGGTAATTATAAAGCGCATAATTAAAGGCTTCTAAAGCTGGAACGAATCTTTTTGAGTAATAACGTGATTTTCCTAATAATATATAGGCTTCATCAATTTGATTGTTACGTTCTACTCTTGAAATTAACATGGAATGTTTTTGAACAGCTTTTACAGCTTTTTCTTCCGATTTTTCAAATTCTTGAGGAGAACTATCTGTAGTTCCTTTTGCTCCAGGTCTGGCTAATTCATCAACTTTTAAAGGCTCAATAGGTAGAATTGCCCAATAATTATCTTCATAATTGGCATTTAATTGTTTTAAACCATTCTCAAAAGATTGATTTCCATTGTATAATACATTGTATTTTGTATTTATAGAATGAAAATTTCTATTTATAAAAGTGTCTTTTTTTGTTGAACATCCAACAACAAAAACGACTATAAATGCAATTATTATTTTAACAGAATTCTTCAAAATCATAGTGTATTAATACGTATCCATAACTTGAAATTTATCAAGTTTATTGTAAAAGGATGTAAAAATACAAAAAACCATTCACAAGTAATATATTACGCTGAAAAATACGTCTCTAATTCTTTTAAAGTTTCTTCAGAAGTTTGAATATCTTTTACAATAGCTCCTTTTTCTAGCACTACAATTCGCTCACAAACTTCGGTAACATGCCCTAAATCATGACTTGAAATTAGTAAGGTTGTTTTGTTTATGGTGGCTTGTTCTTTTAATAATTTTTTTAAACGAATTTGTGTTGTTGGGTCTAAATTAGCAAAAGGTTCATCTAAAATTACTACTTCTGGCTTGCCAATTAATGCAGCCACAATTCCAACTTTTTTCTGATTTCCTTTCGATAAATCGCGCAAGTATTTCTTTTTGTTTAATATTTCATCATTAAAAATTTCTGTAAATTGAATTAAAAACGCGTCAATATCTGCCTTATTTAATCCGCGTAATTCACCCACAAAATAAAAATATTCTTCGGGAGTTAAATAACCAATTAAAAAACTTTCATCAATAAAAGCAGCGGTAAAAGGTTTCCAATCTTCACTTTTATTTACTTGAATGTTGTGGTTAATTATTGCACCTGTTGTAGGGTTAATTAAATCTAATAGCAAGTTGAAATACGTTGTTTTTCCTGCGCCATTGTTGCCAACCAAACCAAATGTTTGTCCTTTTGGTATTTCTAATGAATCTATAGTTAAAACGGTTGTTGTGCCATATTTTTTTGAAAGTTGAGTGGTTGTTATCATAATTAAGATGAATTTGTAAAGTTAAAAGCTATAATTATTAATTAGTTGTTTTGATCAAAAGCGTTGATCATTTTGTACTTCGATTTTAGATATTGTTTGTTAATGAAAACCATCAATTTTTGATGAAATACAATGCCAATAACTCCTAATATAATTAAAGTGATAATTCCCGCTTCAAAGTTTATAAATTTATAAGGTAAATAGAAAAACAACATTGGAATTAATAACAACGGAAAGCCAATTAACCATTGAACAGCTCCAGTACCTTGGTAATTAAATGCGGCTTTTTGTGTTAAATCTATTTTTTTTCTGTTGAAGGCTCCTCCAAATAACAACACGTGTGAATTGATACCAATATTATATATCATTGCAGCAAAATGGATAGCTAAAATTTCCCATCCAAAATATACATATGGAATACTTAAAACAAACATTATAATGGCACTAATAGCCATTAATGAATATTTTGAATTTAAGTATTGTTTGTATTTAATATTTTGACTCATTAATAATTTGTAATAACCACTGTCCCAAGCTGGTATAAACTGCCCGAAGTTAATCATAAAAATTCCGGTTACAAATATTCCCACAAAAACAAACATAGGTGTTAGATTTTGATATGTTGGGTTTGGATAAAAAATTAAGCCGTATAACAAACCAATTACTAACATAAATATAGAAGAGCGTGGTCGTTTATTTCTCCATAACAACTTTAAATCGAGTTGTAAAAAAGGGGCAATGTTACCAAACCTTCTGGTCCAAGCCATGTCGGTTGTGGTAGCAATGTCGGCTTTTGCTTTTAAGGATCCGTCAACATACAACTTCTTTTTTAATTCTAGATAATTATAGCTGTAAATGCCAATTAGTAGTAAAATTGGGATTAAAATTAAAACTGGATTAGAAGTAATGCTGTTCACACCATTTGCTAAAAGTGTTGAAAATGAAATAATTTCAAAATGATTCAACGCAAAAAGTCCTGAAGAAATGACGATAATTGGTAAAAATGATAATTCCGAGTTGGCAGACTTGGCTTCAATAATAAAATTTAAATAGTTGATAATCAGAGTGAAAATAACCATCGATAGCATCCAAACAATTACGGTTGTTGTATTGTAGTCGTTTAAAAGTAAGTTTATACCAAAAGGAACAACGGCAAATAAGGGTAAAATATTAAAAAATGAAATAGCGGATTTTCCTAAAATATAATTTAGAATGGTACTTCGCTTTAAATTTAATACCAATAAAGGTTTAACATTCATTACTGGTAGTTTTTGCATGAAAAATCGAAAAACTAAATCGCCTAAAAACCAAAAGAAAAGGACTTCATTTACTTTTAAAAGTGGATTAGCATCAGGGAATTTATCTTTAAGTACAGGATAAATTATAATTCCTAAGGTTAAAAAAGTCAATAAAAAATAAAGTGCAAAAAAAGCTAATAAAAGGTTTAAGGCAATGCTTTTTTGCCAATAGGAAGAACGGAAAAATTGTTTCCATTCCATTTTTAAAAAATGTAATATCATATAAATAAGGTTAGCAATTTTAAAATATGTCTTTCATTTATAATAAATGTTACAGGTAAAGTTAAACCATTTTATATTCGGGATATTGCTTAATTAGAAATTTTTCTATTTGTGAAGGAAGCACACATAAAATGCAGTACATAAAAAGAATAAAAATTGTAAAAAATAACGATGTTAAAACAATAGCCATTTGCGATTCAAAAGGAGTGTCAATTAATGTAGGAATTTGAAAAAACACATAAGCAAACGAACCAACATTTCCGGCATTTAAAATGTGTTCTTCTAAGATCCATTTTTTATTAGTTTGCTTAAAGCGTTGTTTTTTTACACGATGTAATTTTACAAGTTGTAAAAAAATAACGAGTAATATTCCAATTCCTAGAGTTACTTAAATGTAAGGGGAATTTGTAAATGTAGAAATAGAAAAATAGAGAATGCTAAATAACAACACGGTTGATATGAGTTGTGGAATTTTAAAAAAATCTTTAAACAGGACCCAAACTAGTTTCCAATATTTTCTGTTTAATGCGCTTGTTCTTTCTCCAACTACATCCATAAACCCGAAAACACCAAATTTCTTAAAACTGGTATCTCTCGCTTCTTCAAAAGAAAGTGTTGCGTTTTCTTGCCAAATGTGTTCAATGTCATTTGCTAAATGGTCTACTAATTCCGTTTGTAAATCGAAATGTTCCACATAATGTTGGCGCGTAAATGTGTAGAGTTGGTTTATCTGTTCCTTGGTAAGTTTCATTTTAGCTGATATTTTTTAAAGTTTAAAACAGCTTTTAAATGGTTTTTGTAGAAAATATTACCCATCCATAAAATAGCAACCAATGATGAAAACATTAAAACTTTAATGAACTTAAATTCTTGTTGATTATTAAATTCATCTAAAACCAAAAAGATAAAAACGGAAAATAATGTGGGTGCAATATGTTTAGTGAAAAGATAACTAAATGTAGATTTTAATTTTGTTCTTTTAATGCTAAATATCCAGTAGTAAATAATTAATGCAAATATTACTGAAAAGGCAATTGAAGCTTTATGAATAATCGATTTGTAGGTAATTAATTCAATATTATAGCTCTTTATAAACCAATAAAAGGAGCTTGTGAAAATTAAAATACTAATTATAATTTTAAGGGATAAGGGCTTGTAAATCTCTAAACAATGATCAATAAATAATTTTGAGCCACCATTTGAAATCCCCAACCAAAATGTCCATTTATAAGTAAAAGTTTTATCCCATTTCAATTTAACATCTTCAAAAGCATTATTAAAATCAACCTTATTTTCCGTCATTATATTTTCAATATCTGTAGAAATATGATCTAATACTTCTAAATGTAAATCAATATATTCAACATCTTTATTTGTTAAATAATCTTCAATTTTTTGTATTTGTTCTTTGGTAAGTTTCATAAATAGCAATTTTTAAGATTTAAGCCAATTTAGGATTTATAATCGTTTTCATAGTAGCAATAAAATCTTCTAATTCAGCGAGTCTGTCTACTGTTTCTTTGGTTCCGTGTTCGGTTAATTTGTAATATTTTCGCAAGCGATTATCCACAGTAGCGACTTCAACTTCTAACAAACCTTCGGCTTCTAATTTATGCAGTGCAGGATATAAAGCGCCTTCAGTAATCGTCAATTCGCCTTTGGTTAATTCTTTTACTTTTTGGGTAATTTCATAACCATACATTTTGTCGTTTCCTTCTAGTAATTTTAAAATGATTGTTTGAAGTGATCCTTTGTACAATTTTTGATTTCCCATTTTGATAAGTATAGTGCATATCAAATATATACATAATATTCTTATGCATAACTAAATTAGGTGTTAATTTTAACTATTTTTTGAATTTAGATTAATTACTTTTGTAAACTAAATAAGTAACTATGCCGAGGTTTAAAAAGTTAACCGTAAAAGAAATTGTAAAAGAAACGGAGTCTGCAATTTCCATAAATTTTGAAGTGCCACAAGAATTAGCCAATGAATTCAAATTTATTGGTGGTCAATATATAACCCTACGAACAACCATTGAAGGTAAGGAAATAAGACGTTCCTATTCAATCTGTTCTTCACCAGAAAGCAATCAACTTTGGGTAGCTGTTAAAGAGGTTAAAAACGGACTTTTCTCTAATTATGCAACTAAAATTTTAAAAGTTGGTGATGTGTTGGAAGTTGCTCCGCCAGAAGGAAAGTTTATTTTACAAACTGCTACTTCACACATAAAAAATTACGTAGCCTTTGTTGCTGGAAGCGGAATTACACCGTTGATGGCAATGATAAAATCAGTTTTACTGAAAGAAATTCACAGTACGTTTGTGTTGGTTTACGGAAATAAATCTACCGAAGATACTATTTTTAAATCTGAAATTGATGCGCTTCAACAAAAATTCCCGGAACGTTTTTTTGTACAATACGTATTAAGTCAAAAATTGAGTGGTGATGCTATTTTAGGTAGAATAGATAAATC
>JAGPIQ010000205.1 GCA_018054895.1 Lutibacter sp.
GAGAATAGCGGCTGTTTTTTTATACTATCATTTTTACTTTGTGCGTTTTGAAACATGTTAGAACTATAAGAACATTTTTTAAGCGTTTTTTATGAATCTTCTTTAAATGAACTCACAGGCTTTATAAAGTTAAACAAAGCAATTGTGAAATTTCTTTTATTTAAAAGTATTGCGAAAACCAAAAAAACTTCGAATTTCCTGATTATGTCCGTAAGCATAACCCGAATCAAAGGTTAAGCTATAAAGATTACCGGTATAATCTACATCTAAAAATAATTTGTTGATGTGCTACGAAATAGCCGGAGTTTCATAAAACCTTCCAGTCAAGATTTGTTGTGTTGTGATGTTGTTTTTCGTTAGGAATGCATACATAAAATTAGTGCGCACAATATTTTTAAACCATTGTGTATAAACTACTTAAACTATCAAAGAAATTTATTATATTTGTTTTTAAATATGAATCTACAATATATTTTAATGCCAATTGCAACAAAAAATTCGTGTTCAGTTTAGTCCTAAAATTTGAAAATATGGAAAATTCTACTACTGATTTTTATTTTACTGCCAAAAAAATAGGGCATGTTGCTGTTAAATCTGGTTCTGAATGTACCACAGAATTAGAGCTACAACGAGATACGGATAAGCATTTGTTTAGTGTTTTACATTTGGGAAGCTTTTATTACTTCATTTTTAATTTTTTTCATGGGACATTTGATTTTGTGAGTGAAGAAATAAGGAGTGTTTTGGGATATGAGCCGGAGGATTACACTGCAGTAAAAATGCTAGATAAAATTTCCAGATGACAAAATATATTTTCTAAATTTTGAACAGGAGAGTATTAAATTTTTTAAGACCTTGTCATTTGATAAAGTAAAAAAATACAAAGCACAATACGATTACAGGATAAAATCGTTAAAGAACCAGTATGTGCGCATCTTGCAACAAATTGTACCTATAGAATACGATGAAACCAACTTCGATCGCACCTTTAGTATACATAGCGATATCTCGCACATTAAGCAAAATGGTATTCCCTGTTTCTCCATAATAAGGATAGATGACGAACCCTCATACTACAATATTCAAGATAGGGTTGTTTTTTACAAATCGGATGATTTCTTTACCAAAAGAGAAAATGAGATTTTGAAATATATTGTAGCGGGCAAAAACAGCAATACAATAGCTAACGAATTACACATAAGGCTTCACACGGTAAACACCCATCGAAAGAACATGCTTATTAAAGCAAACTGCAAGTCCCCAATCGATCTAGTCACTAAAGTTATAAATGAAGTTTTGATACGACGCGCTAAAAACACCTAGGATTAGGTGTTTTATTAGTCTTTAAGTGAAACTACTTTGTTTTATTCCTGCTTGTTAAAACAATATGTTTTAACAGTTTGATTTAGTTAAAATCATTAAAAAAAACAGCAGTAAAAATTGAAAACTGCATTTTTATTTAGAATATCAAATTTATTTAACGAATTAAAATCAACTTTTAAGAAATGAGTTGCTTGCGAATTTAATAGAAACTGATAACAACTAAAAAAAAACAATCATGAAAAAAACTACACTAATGATGTTATTCTTATTTACGATGACATTGCAGGGACAAAATAAATTACTGTCCAGTATTGAAGAGTATTATGACGGTAGTACTTGGGAAAACATTCAAGGTTCCAATTATGAATACGACAGCCATAACAACCTAATAATACAAACATACTTTTCTTGGAATTTGGATTGGGAAATTAGTATGAAGGTAAACTATACCTATAATGTAAACAATAAAGTCACAGAAGATCTATACCAATTTTGGAATTCAACATCTAACCAACTCGAAAATTTCACAAAAAACTCCTATACGTATACAAGCGGAAAACCTGCAGAAACAATAAACCAAAAATGGGAGAATAACCAATGGGTAAATAAATACAAATATGTTTACACCTACAACAACGATAATTTACCCATATTAAGCATGAACTATGCTTGGGATGGACTGCAATGGGTAAATGACGACCGTGAAACTTTAACCTACAATGCTAACAATAAAGTTGCAGAAATCTTGTCAGAAGATTGGGTAAATTCAGAATGGAAGAATGATTATAAATATGTATATACTTATGATGTAAATAATAAAATCTCAACCGAAATTACTTATAAATGGAATGGTAGTTGGGGAGAAGAGGACAGAACCGAATATGTTTTTGATTCCAATGGCAACATGCTGAGTCAAACGGGTTATTATTTAGGAAACAGCAACGATAAAACAGAATACATATATGATTTCTCAAGTTTTATGTCAAATTTTATACATCCATTTAATGACAAAACAGGCTTTGATTATTTTATAGTTGATTTTCCGTATGTAAACAAGTTATTAAGCACAAATGGATTCATCTTTAATAGCCTTACAAATAGTTTTGAAATTAACAATAAAACAACTTATAACTACGATAATGCTATAGTCTTAAGTAATGAACAATTTGAAATAGAAAATAAAAAAATAATCGCTTTCCCAAATCCAGCTAAAAGTTACATTGAGATTTCAGGTTTAGATAAATCAGAAAATTATAAAATATATACTGTTTCCGGTATAGAAGTAGATAAAGTCACTGTTTCTGATAATGAAAAAATTGATATTCAAAAACTAAGCAATGGATTTTACTTCTTAAAATTCAACAAAGGAAGGGTAGTTAAAATTTTAAAAAAGCAATAAACTAAGTGTTCGTTTTACAAACAAACGCTACAGTTTGAAAAAAGGCAACCACAAAGTAGCACTAATTAACAGATTAATTAGTGCTACTTTGTGGTTGATAAATTAGTTACGGAACCTTTTTTAACTACAACTACACTGAATTTTTAATTGGATTGACCAAAATTTACTAAAACAATATCTAAAAGTAGTGGCTTTATGTTTTTGTCTTCAAAAAGGTCTTTTTAACGATTTTTACAGATCGGTTTTATTTAAGGACTTTAAAGCGAATTTCCCTAAATAAACCTAGTTTAAATCGTACATTTCTACTACCTTATTAACAAAATTGAGTTCGGTTGATGGATTATTAGACGAACGGCCTCTTGCTGTAATTCACTAAACTATCCGTCTGTATGGCATATTATTTCTAATCACAAAAACACAAGCCTATTAAATCCTTTTTTTTCTGACACAACTAATCTGGAAAGGCATTTTTTTGTTGGACATGGCCGAATCTAAATGTCGGATCGATAAATAATACATAATCTATATAATACTTAAATTAAATTTTAGACTTGCCTAAATTTTAATTTCATGAAATAAATTTTTTAACTATATTTGTGTTAATAACCTGATTGATTTAGTGATCAATCTTTAGAAGGAAAAAACGTATACGCTTGTATTAAAAATATAGTAATATATCAATAAGGAATAAAACATGACCTATTCAGAAGAGAATTATCTCAAGACAATTTATCATCTTACTTCGGTTTCAGATGGCGCTATCAGTACCAATGCTATTGCTGAAAAAATGGAAACCAAGGCATCCTCCGTTACCGACATGCTTAAAAAACTGGCCGAAAAAGGGTTGGTAAACTACATCAAATATCAAGGCGTTTCCCTTACAGATAAAGGAATATTGGCTGCGAAAATGATTGTTAGGAAACACCGTCTTTGGGAGTGTTTTTTAGTTGAAAAACTTGATTTTTCGTGG
>JAGPIQ010000206.1 GCA_018054895.1 Lutibacter sp.
AAATTAAGGTTCTTAAAATTTCCAAATTATTCAATTGGTATTCCAAGTTTACATAACAGTAGCCTAAAAATTTATTGTTTTCAATCAGTAAAACCGATTTTTCTCCAACCGTTCTTCATTTATCCACCACAAGCATATTGTCATTACTAAACTTTATTTTGGTGTACGATTCTTTTTTTTGAAAATTATAGGGAGGCTTGTTTAATTTCGATTCTTCATGTAGCTTTAAATCTGCAATTAATTGATTTCCAGTTTCTTCAAAAGAAACAGAAACCACATTGCTTTGAATGTTTAAAGCTTTTTTAGAAGTTCGTAAAAACAATTGATTTACAGTTTTTTTAATATTAAGTCCTTTACCAATAAATAAAATATTTCGTGTAGCATTGTACACGTAAAATACACCAAGTTTTGAAGGTAATTCGTCTAAAATATTTAATAATTTAGGTGCTAATTTTTTGCCATTCTCCGTTTTAATAGCTTGTTTAACAATTACTTTTTCGGTATCTTTAGCTAACAATAATTTAAATAATTGAATGGTAGCTAAGGCATCACCTTCAGCTCTATGTCTGCTGGAGACAGGAATTCCTAAGGCTCTACAAAGATTTCCGAATTTATAGGAAGGTTGATCTGGAATTAATTTTTGACTTAATTCAACGGTACATACTGTTCTTCTGTCAAATTCAAAACCCAATCGCCTAAATTCAGTAGTTAAAATACGGTTGTCAAAATTTGCATTATGTGCCACAATTACACAATCTTTCGTAATTTCGACAATGCGTTTTGCGACTTCATAAAATTTTGGGGCATTTACCAGCATTCCGCTGTTTATACCTGTTAGGTTTACTACAAAAGGTTGAATTTCTCGTTCAGGATTTACTAAACTCACAAATTGATCTACAACTTGATGTCCATCAAATTTATAAATTGCGATATCTGTAATTCCTTCTTCGTTGAATTTACCTCCGGTAGTTTCTATGTCTAATATTGCGTACAAATAATTTATAGATAATTACGGGTTCCAAAAATAGAGCTTCCAATTCTAACCATAGTGCTGCCTTCTTCAATGGCAACTTGGTAATCTCCGCTCATTCCCATAGATAAAGTTAATGGATTAAAGTTAAAAGTGGCTTGTTTTTCATAAGTATTTAAACAATTTTTTAAAACTTTAAATTCACTTCTAATAATTGTTTCATCATCAGTAAAACTTGCCATTCCCATAAAACCTTGAATTTGAATGTTTTTCAATTCATTTAATTGGTTAGAATGTACTAAATCGTCCAATTCATTTAAACTTAATCCGAATTTTGTATCCTCGGAAGCAATTTTAATTTGAAGTAAACAATTAATAATTCTGTTGTGTTTTAAGGCTTGTTTGTTTATTTCTTCTAATTTTTTGAAGCTATCTACACCGTGAATTAAATGTACAAAAGAAGCCATATACTTTACCTTATTGCTTTGTAAATGACCAATCATATGCCATTCAATATCTTTTGGTAAGGCTTCGTATTTTTCAACCATTTCTTGGATTTTATTTTCTCCAAAAATACGTTGACCAGCATTGTAAGCCTCTTGAATAGCTGATACAGGATTTGTTTTTGAAACCGCAACTAAGGTTACATGTTTTGGTAGTGTTGACAGTATGGCACGAAGGTTATTTTGTATACTCACTTTAATTAGTCTAATTTGTTAATTACCAATCCTGAACGTAATTTTGGTTCAAACCAAGTTACTTTGGGTGGCATAATATTATTGGTATCTGCTATATGCATTAATTGGTGCATACTTACAGGGAATAGGGCAAAGGCTACAGCCATTTCCCCACGGTCTACACGCATGCTTAACTCATTTAAACCTCTTATTCCTCCAACAAAATCTATTCGAGTGTCAGTTCGTAGGTCTTTTATATTTAAAATAGGATCCATTACGTATTTTGATAATACGTTTACATCTAAACTATCCAATGGACTATCATCATTAAAAGTTTCTTTTTTTGCAGTTAAACCGTACCATTTTCCATCTATATACATAGAGAAATCATGTAGTTTTTCAGGCTTTACAATGGACTCGCTAATTTGATTTACGATAAAATTATTCTCAATTTTATGTATAAAATCTTTTGGACTATTTCCGTTTAAGTCTTTAACAACGCGGTTATAATCTATAATTCGTAATTGAGTATCTGGAAAATGAACAGCCATAAAAAAATTATAGGCTTCATTTCCTGTGTGGTTTGGATTTTTACTTTTAAATTCTTCGCTCATTCCGGCGGCAGCCGCTGTTCTATGATGTCCGTCAGCAACATACGTAAAAGGAACTTTTTCGTTGAATAACTGTTCTAATTCTATAGTTATAGCGGCATCTTTAATAATCCAGAAATGATGACCAAAACCATCTTCAGTAGTAAAATCATATTCTGGTTCATTTGAACTTACAATATTAGAAACAATAGTATCTATTTCAGGAACAGCTCTGTAAGTTAAAAATACAGGCTCAATATTAGCTTTCAAAATACGAGTTAATGCTTTTCGATCTTCTTCTTTATCTGGACGGGTTAATTCATGTTTTTTTATGATTCCATTTAAATAATCTTGGCAAGATGCAGCTCCAACGATACCATATTGGGTTTTATCGTTCATAGTTTGTGCATAAATATAGTATTTTGCTTCACTATCTTGTAGTAAGAATTTTTTATCTTGAAATGTGTCAAAGTTGAATTTTGCTTGAATATATACTTTTTCATCATGAGAATTAGTTCCTTCTTTAAATTCAATTTCAGCACGTGTAATGCGTAATAATGATTTCGGTTTTCCTTCAGCCATTTGAGCAGCTTCCTCTGAATTCATAACATCATAAGGTAAACAAGCTAATTCTTTTACAATTTCTTTTGAAGGTCTTAGACCTTTAAAAGGTTTTATTATTGCCATAATTTTTTAAAAAAAGTATTATTAGAATCTCAAAGTTACGGCTTTCTATTTTTTTAAACAAAAAAAAAGGATGTCTCATTGGCATCCTTTCTTAACTTATATTGATTGTATTTTTACAATAAAATTTCAGCAATTTGTTGCGCTAACTCACCACCAATTCTGTCTTGAGCTTCCGCTGTTGCAGCACCAATATGTGGAGTTAATGATAATTTTGAATTCATTAACAATTGCATTTCTGGAGTTGGTTCTTTTTCAAAAACATCTAAACCAGCACCAGCAATTTTACCACTTTCTAAAGCTGCAACTAAGGCAACTTCATCAATAACACCACCACGAGCAGCATTTACAATAAATGCACCGTCTTTCATTAGTGCAAATTCAGGAGCGCCAATTACGTATTCTTTTTGAGCAGGAACGTGTAAGGTAACAAAATCAGCTTGTTTTAAAACTTCTTCTTTTGAAATTGTATTTACTGTAAAAGATAATTCTTGACCATCAAAAAAGTCAACAGTTAATGTTGCTGAATCCATAAATGGGTCAAAAGCAATAACTTTCATTCCTAAGCCTAAAGCTATTTTTGCAGTTGCTTGTCCAATTCTACCAAAACCTAAAACACCTAATGTTTTACCTTTTAATTCAATACCTGCACCAAATGATTTTTTAAGAGAATTGAATTTAGTATCACCATCTAAAGGCATATGTCTGTTTGATTCATGTAAAAAACGAACCAAACCAAATAAATGACTGAAAACTAATTC
>JAGPIQ010000085.1 GCA_018054895.1 Lutibacter sp.
CAACTTTTTAACCAATCTAATTTCTGGGCTTATAGCCTATAGTTTCTTACCTAAAAAACCATCAATCAAGTTTGCGACTGAAAATTCTAATCAAATTTGCTTGTTTTAATAATCGAACTCAGGTTATTAGTCTTATTTTTGCTAAATAAATTAGGTTTATGGATTTAATAAAAAAAGTTGTTTTAGTATCGTTTTTATTTTCAATTACGCATAGTTGGGCTCAAATTGATTTTTCTAATACTTGGGAAGATTATTATTCTTACAATAATGTAAAGGATGTTGTTAAAGACGGTGATGATATTTATGCAATTTCTGATAATGGTTTGTTTATATACAATAAAACGACTAAAAGTATAGATAAGTTTTCCTCTGTAAATGGTTTATCTGGAGAAGAAACTTCTAGTATCTGTTTCAGTAAAAATCAAAATAAAATTATTATTGGTTACGAAACAGGATTAATTGAAATTGTAGATGTTACAACCAAAAAAGTAATTTCTTTAAAAGATATTATTAATTTTAATTATATAGGAAGTAAAAAAATTAATAATATTACTTCATTTGCTGATAAATTATTTATCTCAACACCCTTTGCTGTAGTGGTATATAATATTGAAAAATCACAGTTTGGCGATACTTATTTTATTGGTAACCAATCATCTGAAGTCAATATTAATCAAATTAAAGTTTTTGGTACTAAAATTTATGCAGCAACGGAAAATGGAATTTTTGTAGCAAACTATGCCGATCCTAATTTAATTGATTTTAATAATTGGACACCCTTATTTTCTGGTAATTTTCCTTCACTGGAAGTGTTTAACAACACATTATATACAATAAATAACAAAACCTTATACAAGGTTGAAAATAATAATTTAACAACCATTAAAACTTACGGAGAATCGTTGTTAAAATTAAAAGCCTCGTCAACTAATTTAGTTATTTCAACTTCTAAAATAGCGTATGTTAATGATATTTCTAATACAGAAATTGCAAAAACAACAATTACACCCGATTATAATTTTAATTTAAATATGGCTATTTATGAGGATGGAGAACTGTTTTTAGGGACGAAAGAATTTGGAGTGCTTTCAAGTAGTTCTTCAAATTTAACAAGTTTTAATGAGATTCACCCTGATGGACCATTAACAAATTATCCGTTTTCAATAACTGCAAACAACAGCAATTTAGCAGTGGTTTATGGAAGTTATGATGGGGCTTACACACCACAAGGAAGAGGTCTTGGCCTGAGTTCTTATAGCAATAATTCTTGGACAAATATTTCTTATGCTAAATTAAATAAGCCAGATTTAGTTCATGTAACGTATGATCCTTACAATAGTAATAAAATGTATGTAAGTTCTTGGGGAGGGGGAATGCTTGTTTTGGAGAATAATGAGGTTGTGGCAGATTGGAACCATACGAACAGTGGTTTAGAGCGCTTAATACTTGCATCAGCACCTAATTATGTGAGTACTAGAATTAACGGAACTGCCTTTGATGATGATGGTAATTTATGGGTTGCCAATGCTTGGGTGGATAAAAGAGTTAAAAAATATAGTAAAGATGGAACTTGGTCAAGTTTTGATATGAGTTCAGTTATTAGCAATACAGCACCAGGTTTAAATGAGTTAATTGTTGATAAATCGAATACAGTTTTTATGGGCTCTAGAAGAAATGGAGTGCTGGTTTTTAATGAAAAAAGAAATAAAAAACGAGCCATTAATACCGATCAAAATAGCGGTGGTTTACCAGATTTAAATGTAAGATCGATTCAAGTAGATAATGGAAATAGACTGTGGATAGGGACTAAATCAGGATTGGTTATATTATACAACGTTTCTTCAATATTTGATGTTGGAACTATAAATGCAGAACCTTTAATAATTTTAGACAACAATGTTCCTCAAAAATTATTAGGGGATGATGCTGTAAATTCAATAGCTATTGATGGAGCCGAAAATAAGTGGTTTGGAACTGAAAATGGAGGTGTAATTCAAACCAGTCCTAATGGAACAAAAACATTAAACCAGTTTAATAAAGATAATTCACCTTTACCTTCCAATAATATTTTAAAAATAGCGATTGATAAAAGCTCCGGAAAAGTGTTTTTTGCTACAGATAAGGGAATTGTAGCCTTTAATAGTAAAGTTGCAGAATATGGAGATGTACTTCCAGAAGTATATGCGTATCCAAATCCATCTACCAAAAATAATGACTTTATTACTATTGATGGAAGAAATGGAGCGCATTTACCCAATAAAACAAATGTAAAAATTTTAGACACAGCCGGAAATTTAGTCTTTGAAACAAATGTTAAAGAAGGACAGGAGGAGTTTGGAGGGAAAGTAGTTTGGAATAAAACCAATTTAGCAGGCAATAAAGTAGCTTCAGGTGTATATATTGTTTTGCTATCTTTTAATGAAGCAATTGAAACAGCCATTACTAAAATAGCCATTATTAACTAAAAATGATTGAAGTTACCAAAGCTATTGTATTGAGTGCTATAAAATATGGTGACACGAGTTTAATTGCAGCTTGTTACACGGAAACAGGAGGTGTTAAATCCTATATGTTAAAAGGAATTTTAACTTCTAAGAAAGGAAAGTTAAAATCGGCTTATTTTCAGCCTTTAACACAGCTAGTACTAACAGCAAACCATAACCATAAAGGGGTTTTAAATAGTATTAGAGACATTGAAGTTAGCGCTTTTTACACTTCCATTCATTCGAATATTAAAAAGCAAACAATAGCCTTATTTTTAGCTGAGACATTACATTACTCTTTGCGCGAAGAAGAAAAAAACGAAGCGATGTTCACTTACTTGGAAACTGCGTTCTCTTGGTTAGATACGCACGATACGATTTCAAATTTTCACCTATTATTTTTATTGAATTTAACAAAGTTTTTAGGATTTTACCCCGAGGTTAAAGATTTAAATTTTAGTTGTTTTGATCTGTTAGAAGGGCAATTTTGCAATTCTCGAAATTCAAACTCTATAGTTGGAGATGATTTAATTCAGTTTAAAAAATTATTTGGTATCAATTTTGATACATTGCATACGGTAGATTTTAATGCTGTAAGTAGGCAAGGCGTTCTTTTAACGATAATTCGGTATTACGAATTTCATTTAAGTGGTTTTAAAAAACCGAAATCATTAAATATTTTAAAGACAATATTTACTTAATTATGAAACTATATTTTACTTTTTTATCCTTTTTTTTTGTTGGTTTATCTCATTCTCAAATAGTTAAGGTGGTTGATAGAAATTCAAACTTACCTATTGAAGGAGTAATAATTGCGAATGATGTTAATAGTGTACATATTTCTACCAATAAAAATGGAAAAGCGGATTTAAGTGTTTTCAATGATGCTGAGGTGCTATATTTTAATCATTTAGGTTTTTATGAGTTTGAAATATTAAAGCGCGAGTTGGGAATTTTAGAATTTGTGGTGCCTTTAAATAAAAAATCAGAACAATTAGATGAAATTTTGCTTACCGCTTCAAAAGGTGAAGAAAAAAGAAGTAGAATAGCGGAACAATATGCTATTATTCCGGCTGACGAAATTAAGCGAATGGCTCCTCAAACTTCAGCAGATATGTTAGCAAATGTGGACGGCGTTAAAATTCAAAAAACGCAAGCTGGTGGAGGAAGTCCTGTTTTAAGAGGGATGGAAGCAAATAGAATATTATTAGTTGTTGATGGCGTTCGAATGAATAATGCCATTTATAGAACGGGTCATTTGCAAAGTTCAATTACAGTTTCACCGAATATTATTGAGCGTACTGAAGTAGTTTTTGGGCCTTCGTCTGTAATTTACGGCTCTGATGCTTTGGGTGGAGTTATTCATTATTTTACAAGAACACCAAGAGTTTGTGAAGAAAATGCTGTGAATACTTCTGTGTTTTCGAGATATAGTTCTGTAAATAATGAATTTACGAATGAAGCAAATATTGAAATTCGAAGAAAAAAATGGGCCTCTTATACCAGTGTTTCTCATAGCAAATTTGGTGAAACAATGATGGGAAAAAACCGCCAACATAATTTTGAAGATTGGGGAAAAGTACCTTATTATTCCAATAATACCAATTCGTATTATAATCCAGATCAGGTTGTAAATTCGGATCAGAATCTTCAAAAAAATACCGATTACTCACAAACAGATATATTAAATAAAATAGCGATTCCATTATCAAAAAAAGCTGATTTAATCTTAAATTTCCAATATTCGACTTCCTCTGACATTGATAATTTTGATGATTTAACAGAGTATTCAAAAGGGAAATTAAAGAATGCAGAATCGTATTATGGTCCGCAAAAAAGAATGTTGTTTTCTTCACAATTAAAAATAAATCCTGAAAAAAAATGGATGGACAATGGGACGATTACATTAGCATATCAAGATATTGAAGAATCGCGTATTCAACGAAAATTTAATAGTTTAGATAGATCTTATAGAATTGAAAATGTGGACGTTTTTAGTTTAAATGCCGATTTCTTTGTGCCGTTAACAAAAAATGACAATCGTATTTTATCGTATGGTTTTGAAGGTTCTCATAATGATGTAGGTTCTACGTCATACGGAAAAACGTTGGAAGTGCTTGGTAATGATATAATAGGTTTTTCAAATGATTTTGCGGTGCAGTCACGTTATCCAGATGGTGGTGGAACCTATACAAGTATAGCTTCGTATATAAATTATAGACAAGACATCAGTAAAAAATCTACATTAAATTCAGGGATTCGTTTTGTAAATACCAATTTAACCGCAAAATGGATTGACGATACATTTATTACGTTACCAGATTTTGATATTCAACTTAATAATTCCGCTGTAACAGCAACTATAGGATATGTTTATAGACCTGAACTTGATTGGCAGTTAAACACAATTGTTTCTTCGGGTTTTAGAGCTCCAAATTTAGATGATGTTGGAAAAATTAGAGAGAAAAATGGAAATGTAACGGTACCAAACATTGAATTGGAACCAGAGTATGTGTACAATTTTGAGTCGGGTATTTTAAAATATTTCAACGATAAAGCATTTCAAATTAATTTAAATGCCTATTATACCTTGTTAACTAATTATATAACAAGAGATTATATTATGTTTAATAATAGTGATAAAATATTATATGATGGTGAAATGGGTGCTACAGTTTCAAATGTAAACAAAGATAATACTCAAATTTTTGGAGGAACTTTTGGTATGAGAGGTAATTTAAACGACACTTGGTTTGCTAGAGGATCGGTAACCTATACCAAAGGTAAAGAATTAGATACTAACACACCTTTATCATCTATTCCACCACTATTTGGTGTTGTCGAAGTTGGTTTTGAAAAGGAACAATTTCAAGCGTATATCAACTGGAAATTTAATGGAAAGAAACCTATTGACGATTATAATTTGGTGGAAGGTATTGATAATGAGGGACAAACACCATTCAATAGTATAACTGGTAATTATTATGGTTCTCCAAGTTGGAGTACTTTTAATATCAGCTCAAATTATAAATTGAGTAATGCTTTAACTTGTTATTTAAATATTGATAATATTTTAGATGTTCATTACAAAGAATTTGCGTCTTCTATTAGTGCGCCAGGTAGAAATGTTTCGGTTTCATTGCTTCTAAATATTTAGAATACTTTTTAGAACGTTTATCCGTTTATTTTCATCGGTTGAAATTCAAGCTGTCTAATGGTCAATTTAATTCAATCCAACTTTTACTTTCATAAATGTCTTTTAAAGGTAAATAATTTAACTTATGGTGGCGGTTGTTTCAAATAAACTGCACTACATAGGTTATAAAATGTGGTTTCCATCGAATTTACAATTTTAAAATCTTTTATTTCTTACTTTTGTTTCCAATTAAGCATCCTAGTTTACTTCAATTATTAAAATAAATTAGGTTTAAAAAATAGTAAAGATAGTTTTTGCTTATAAAAAGTAGTATTCAAATTCAATGGAAGAAACATTAGGGAAGGACGAAAAATTAAAAGGTAGAAAGCTGATACAATTATTATTTGCTGAAGGAAATCGTGTAAAATCGTATCCTATTCAGTTGGTATATATTCAAAATAAATTAGAAACTGAAAAACCTGTAAAAGTTGGATTTTCTGTTCCGAAAAGAAACGTTAAATTAGCCGTTAACCGAAACAGGATTAAACGATTAATGCGGGAAGTATATCGAAAAAATAAATTCTTATTTTGGGATGAAATGAACACTAATTACTATGTGTTTATGTTTATTTATATGGCAAAAGAAGAAATTCCGTATGCCGATTTAGAAAAGGCACTGCAACAATTGTGTGTGAAATTTACTTCAAAAATTAATGAAAATGAGCAAATTTAAAAAATGGTTTTTAGGAGTAAGCATTGTTATTTCAATAGCAATATCAGGTGCTTTTCAATCTGATTTTTTTGAAATTGCCAAGCAAATTGATATTTATACCACTATGTTTAAGGAATTGAATATGTTGTATGTAGATGAAGTAAACCCTGCAGAACTCACACAAAAATCCATGAATCATATGCTTCAAAGTTTAGATCCATACACGGTTTATTATGATGAGCAAGGTATTGAAGATGCGCGGATGGCTCAGGATAGCGACTTTGGAAGTATTGGTGCTATGGTGGTTTTTAAAAATAATGCATTAATTGTTAAAGAATTGTTGAAAGATTCTCCAGCAGAAAAAGCAGGAATTATTACTGGCGATAAAATTGTTAAAATTGGGGATATCTTACTGAAAGATTTTAGTGGTGGAGCTGCAGCATTGTTAAATGGTGCGCCAAATTCAACAGTAACTATTGTTCTTGAACGACAAAAAAAGCAATTAGAACTAACAGTTTCACGTAAAAAAATGGATGTGAGTCCAGTTCCTTATTATGCAATGGTAACTCCTGAAGTTGGGTATATTGCCTTTGCAAAATTCACTGAAACTGCTTCAGCAGAGATGAAAAAAGCCTTTTTAGATTTGAAGGAGCAAGGAATGAAAAAACTAATTATTGATGTTAGAAGTAACCCTGGTGGATTATTGAATGAAGCGGTAAAAATTACCAATTTTTTTATTCCAAAAGATAAAATTGTGGTGACCACAAAAGGGAAAATTCAACAGTTTAACCAAACGTATAAAACAACACAAGAACCCTTGGATTTGGAAATGCCAATTACGGTTTTAATAAATAACCGTTCTGCTTCTGCTTCTGAAATTTTAGCAGGTTCATTGCAAGATTATGATAGAGCTGTGGTAGTTGGCGAACGTAGTTTTGGGAAAGGATTGGTGCAACAATACCGCGAACTTTCCTACGGAACTCAAATGAAATTGACAATTTCTAAATACTATACGCCAAGCGGAAGATGTATTCAGGAATTGGATTATACCAATCGAAAAAAAGATGGAAGGGTTCCAAAATTTTCAGATGCAGGTCGTGAAAAATATAAGACAGCCAACGGAAGAACCGTATATGGCGGTGGAGGTGTGTTACCAGACGTGGATTTGAAAAAAGTTGAAACCACCAAAACTACAGAAGTTTTACTGGAGTCAGATGCGTTTTTTAATTATGCAACCAACTATTATTTCACTACTAAAACTATTGGAGAACCTTCAAAATTTAAGTTGAAAGAGAGTGATTATAGCGATTTTAAAAATTACCTTTCTCAACATCAATCGGATTTTGAAACAGAAACCGAAATTGTTTTCAAAAAGGGATTGGAAAATTCGAAAATAGAGCATTTAAATGAAGACATTGAAAAATCGTATAATGCTATTTTAGGAGTAATTCATTCAGAAAAATTAAAAGAAATAGATAAAAATAAAGAAGAAATTTCAGCTAAATTAACAGAGGAAATTGTAAAACGTTATTATTTTATGGAAGGCGCCTACCAGCAAAAAGCACATTTTGATACAGCAATTTATCAAGCAGCTTCATTGCTTCAAAATAGTGCGTCATATGAGAAGCTGTTGAAGAATTAATAACTATAGATACATTTCTTAATAAGCATAGTATCCAAAATGAATCTTATAATAGTATATTTACATAAAAGATGAGTAATATGAGTCATGTAAAAATAAAAGGAAGAACGCGTGCGCAAGAGTCTTCCAGCGCGATAGAACGATTGTATATTTCTATGCGTCACTTGTTTAGTAGAGGTTTTTACAAGCCTATGGGTGTTTCTGGTGATGCTTTAAGGCAATCATTACTATTATTGCGTCCAGAAATTTATGGGTCTATTGGTGATGAAAAATTAGAATTGAACGGATTAGTTTACGTGTTAGAACGACTTCCTGTTGGAATTGAAGAATGTTTATATATTAATTTAACTTCGGAAGAAGGGTATGGAAATTCACATTTTAAACCAATTATCCCTCCAAAACGTAGAAGAAATTGCTATAGAATTGATAAGGATCAAATGAATATTGAGGTAACTCGTGGGCGTTCTGAAATTTATGATATTTTAACCCATTTAACGTTTCTATTTATTGAATCGCATAAAATTGCAAAAAAAGTACTAGTTGACGAAGGAGAAGATACTGTTAGAGAATGGAAAAAGCTAGAAGATGTAGTACTTCATAATAAAAATTTAACCGTTAATGAATGTGATATTTTAATGGCACATGTAGCGGGAATTATAGGTAGAACTTTTGAAGAAACTCAAAAAGTACACGCTGCTTTTTCTGAAAAAAATAATCCAAATCGTTTTTTTCAAATTATTTATTGGTTGGGTAGGTTGGCTATTAGTGAAATTGTAGACAATAACAAAAGAGCCATTTCATTTAGTCCAGTTTTAAGAGAACGTATTGGGCACCATTTTTATGGTGAAATTTGGGCAAATAGCATAAAAACTATTTTAAATGAAAAAGGGCTAATGAAAAGACCAATTCATATTATTAGTGCCAATATGCACAGTGTTATGAATTCCATTTATGCACCTATTGTATTACCGATTAAAATTGAAAATGATAACGTAATTGACTTATTTGTTCAAATGAGTAAAGATGAAAATAATAATTTACGTTCTCAGGTAAAAAAATATGCAAATAAAAACGGATTGATATTTCTTCCAGATACTTCTGGGACAAATATTGATGTTCAAATTATTGATACGGAAAAAATAGACATCAGTAAAACGCGTTATTCATTAAAAAACAGTCTGAAAAACGAACTAAAACCGGTATTGGTAGTTATGGATTATGCTTTTGGTGAACAAGCGTATGAAACGATGGACGAATTGTTAAAACCGTTTAAAGACAAAAAAGGAGATATCCATTTTTTAAATGTAGAGTCTGTTTCCATTATGGGGAAAGCTGGTATTTTAGATGGTGGTAAAGGAGATATTATGATTCCTTCATCGCATATTTTTGAAGGAACGGCAGATAATTATCCGTTTAAAAATCAATTACGTAAAAAAATGTTTGAAGGTTGTGGCGTTGATGTATATACTGGTTCTATGGTAACTGTGTTAGGCACTTCACTTCAAAATAAAGATATTTTAAAGTTTTTTCATAATTCAACGTGGAAAGTTACAGGTCTTGAAATGGAAGGCGCTCATTATCAAAAAGCCATTCAAGCGGCATCAAAAATTAGAGGAAATATTTCAAAAAAAGTAAAAGTACGATATGCATATTATGCATCTGATAATCCATTAGAAACGGGGAGCACATTGGCTTCTGGAGGCTTGGGTACCACAGGAGTATTGCCGACATACGTAATTACAGAAAAAATTTTGGAGCAAATATTTTAATTGAATTCTGTGCAAAAAAAGAGATACATTTTCCCCAAACGCTTATTTGATATTAGTTTATCTGTAGTTGCCTTTAACCACAGAATTCAGGTTTTAATGAGAAAAATAGTTCTTTAAGTTACATTTTAGTCATTTATGACAGGTTTTCGATTGACAATTGAGTCGGTTGAATTCAAAAATTGAAAAATAGTCTGGAGGAGTTGAGAAATGACTCGGAGGAATAGAGAAACGGCTCTGAGGAACGGACAAATGATTCGGAGGAATAGAGAAACGACTCTGAGGAACGGACAAATGACTCGGAGGAATAGAGAAATACCGTTAAGGAATACAAGAATGACTGTAAGGAGCGGACAAATGACAATAAGAAACACAAGAATAGCAATAAGGAATAGAGAAATATAATTAAGGAATACAAATTTAAAATTGCAACTATGAGAAATGAAATGTTGATTAGAGCCAAATACGATTTAATTTATTTAAATAATTTAAGTTTTTGGACAGATATAAAAGTGGTTTTAAGTACCATAAAAATAGTTTTTGAAGGTAAAGGAAAATAAGAAGATATAAATTTTATAAAATGAATGTATTAATATTAGGATCAGGAGGAAGAGAGCACGCATTTGCTTGGAAAATTGCACAAAGTAACTTGTTAACAAAGTTATTTATTGCGCCAGGAAATGCAGGAACAAAAGATATAGGAACAAATTTGGATATAAATCCGACTGATTTTACGGTGTTAAAGGAAACCGTGTTAAAAAACAACATTAAATTAGTGGTTGTTGGTCCTGAAGATCCTTTAGTAAAAGGGGTTTCTGATTTCTTTTTGAATGATGCTGAATTAAAACAAGTTCCTGTTATTGGACCACAAAAATATGCGGCACAATTGGAAGGAAGTAAGGAATTTGCCAAAGAATTTATGATGCGTCATAACATTCCAACAGCGGCGTATGAAAGTTTTACGGAGGAAACGTTAGAGAAGGGATATGACTTTTTAGAAACGCTAACTGCTCCGTATGTATTAAAAGCAGATGGTTTGGCTGCTGGAAAAGGTGTTTTAATTTTGAATGATTTGCAAGAAGCAAAAGATGAATTAAAAGAAATGTTGGCGAATAAAAAATTCGGAGCGGCAAGTAGTAAAGTTGTTATCGAAGAATTTTTAGATGGAATTGAATTAAGCTGTTTTATTTTAACGGATGGTAAAAGCTATGTGAATTTACCAAACGCAAAAGATTACAAACGTATTGGTGAAGGTGACAAAGGCTTAAATACAGGTGGAATGGGCGCTGTTTCTCCAGTTCCATTTGCCAATGATACTTTTATGAAAAAAATTGAAGAGACGGTTATTAAACCAACCGTAGACGGTTTGGTAAAAGATGGTATTCCGTACAAAGGTTTTATTTTCTTCGGAATTATTAAAGTTGGAAATGAACCAAAAGTAATTGAATACAACTGTAGAATGGGTGACCCAGAAACAGAAGTGGTGATTCCACGTGTTGAAAGTGATTTTTTAGAGTTGTTAATTGCTGCTGGAAATGATGAACTGCATACAAAATCTATAAAAATTAAAGAGGAAAGCGCGTGTACGGTTGTGTTGGTTTCTGGCGGATATCCTGAAGCGTATGAAAAAGGAAAAGAAATCCACGGAATAGCATTGGTAAAAAACTCTTTAGTATTTCACGCAGGAACAAAATTTGAGGATAATAAAGTGCTTTCAAACGGTGGTCGTGTGTTAGCGGTGACTTCTTATGGAAATGACTTTAAATCAGCTTTAAAACAATCGTATGAAAGTATTAATCATATTTGTTTTGATAAAATTAACTTTAGAAAGGATATTGGTTTTGATCTATAATTTTTTCTAATAATATTACTTAATTTAAATAATAAAGCCCTTGTAAAAAAGGGCTTTATTATTTAGAAAAGTTTTAACTTTATTTAGGCTTTTTCTAGTTTTTCCAAAGAAAAAGTGAATTCAGAACCTTTTCCTAATTCGCTATTTAAGGTAATTTTTTCATCATGGGCTTCAATAATATGCTTAACTATAGATAAACCCAATCCAGAGCCACCTTGTTCACGTGATCGGCTTTGATCCACGCGGTAAAAACGTTCAAATAATCGAACTTGATGTTCTTTTTTTATTCCTTCACCATTGTCAGCAATTTTCACAAGTATTTTGTGTTTTTTAACTTTAACACTTACCATTGTAACACCATCAACTTTACCATATTTTATAGAGTTTACAATTAAATTGGTTAGAACTTGTTCAATACGTTCCACATCAGCAATTACCATTACTGGAAAATTATAAGGCTTGTTAAATGCAAGTGATATATTTCGTTTTTTAGCCTTCATTTCTAATAGTTCAAACACATCTTGAACTAAATTAATAATGTTAAAAGGTTGTTTGTTTAAATTTAAGTCGGCGGCTTCTAATTTCGAAATTAAATCTAAATCTTTTACTATTGAAATAA
>JAGPIQ010000086.1 GCA_018054895.1 Lutibacter sp.
GTGCATTCACCTATTCAAACTACACAAGAAAAATGGGAGAAATATAGAAATAAAGCTGAAAAAATGGGGATTCATGAAAATGGATTTGAAATGGAACGTGTGTTACCAGCCAGAAAATATCAAGACAATCCTGTTTATGCAGGTTTAATTGAGCAGGTAGATGAAGCTGTTGGAAGCGTAATACAAACATTAAAAGAATTAAATTTAGATAAAAATACTATAGTTGTTTTTACTTCTGATAATGGTGGCGTTACCTCTGGAGATAACTTTTCTACTAATCAACTAGAATTGCGTGGAGGTAAAGGTTACCAATGGGAAGGTGGCGTTAGAGTTCCTTATTTTATTTACGTTCCTTGGATGAATCAACATGGTGCTAAAAATAATGTGCCTGTTTCAGGGACAGATTTATTTCCGACATTGTTGGATTTATCAGGTATTCCTCTAAAACCACAAAATCATTTAGACGGTGTAAGTTTAAAACCGCTTTTATTAGGTCAAAATATTGATGAAAGACCACTGTATTGGCATTATCCACATTACGGAAATCAAGGTGGAGAACCCAGTTCAATTATCAGAAAAGGAAATTGGAAATTAATTTATTATTGGGAAGATCATCATACAGAATTGTATAATTTAGAAACAGATTTAGGCGAACTAACTAATGTTGCAACAAGTAATTTAGAAATTGCAGCTCAAATGAAAACGCAACTTTTAGAATGGTTAAATTCTATGAATACGCATTATGCAAATGAAGATGAATTATGGGATGAGGCAGCATATAAGGAAAAATTAGATAGTTATAAAAATGTTTTAATGCCTAATCAAGAAAAACAACGAAAAAATATGTTATCACCAAATTGGGAACCGAATAAAAATTGGTGGGGAAGTCAGAAATAACCGTAAATAAAAAAATAAAAATGAAATTAAAATCTATAGTAGTAACTTTTTTGTTACTAATTGGTGTGATTTTTACAAGTGGAGCTCAAAATATTTCGCCAGATAAAAAAATTGTGTACAAAGTTATTGAAGGAGATAGTTTGTCTTTACATGTTTTTCAACCAAAATTCTCGAAAAAACCTACGGCTGCAATAGTTTTCTTTTTTGGTGGAGGTTGGGTTTCTGGAAGTCCAGAACAGTTTTATCAACAAAGTAAGTATTTTGCTTCCAGAGGTATATTGGCAATTGCTGCAGAATACAGAGTGAAAAATGCTCATGGTACAACTCCTTTTGATTGTGTAGAAGATGGAAAATCTGCAATTCGTTGGGTTAGAGAACATGCAAAAGAATTAAATATTAATCCAGATAGAATTGTGGCAAGTGGAGGTTCTGCTGGTGGTCATATTGCGGTTTCAACAGCTTTAATTGAAGGGTTTGAAAATAAGAATGAGAATGTAGCAGTAAGTTCAGTTCCAAATGTTTTAGTTGCTTACAATCCAGTTTTAGACACTTCAGATAAAGGCTATGGGCATAAAAGTGTGGTTGGTCGTGAAACTGAAATTTCACCAGTGCATCACATAAAAAAAGAGTTGCCTCCAATGTTATTATTTCATGGAAAAGATGACAATACGGTTCCTTTTGAAAATGCAACACGTTTTACCAATTTAATGAAAGAAGCTGGAAATAGCTGTAAACTTGTAGCTGTAGATAATGTTGGACATGGCTTTTTTAATGGTGATTTTTTTAGAAAAGGTAGTGGAAATAAATATTTCAACTTAACAGTTTATGATACCGATGTTTTCTTAAAAAAGTTAGGATATCTTAAAGGTAAACCAACGCTGTCGAGAGATTTAAAACAAGTATCTTGTATTGGAGATAGTAATACCAAAGGGAAATATCCTCAGTTTTTACAAGAATATTTAGGAGATAGCTTTGAAGTTAAAAAATTTGGAAAAGGAGGCGCAACGTTACTAGATGGCACTAATTTTCCATATTATAAAACGGATGAGTACAAAAGTTCCCTAAAATTTACGCCAGATATTGTTTTAATAATGTTTGGAACAAATGATGCCAATATAAAATGGTGTTTAGACAAAACTAGGAAAACAAAATTTGTAGGTTCACCTCAAGAGGAATTTAAAAGTGAATATATTAAACTAATAAATACCTATAAAGAAAAGAATCCAAAAGCTGAAATTTATATTTTAAGTCCATTACCAGTTTGGGTTGCTAAAAATCCAGAAAAAGAACTTATTGCTGAGCGAAATGAACAGCTTAATAAATGGGTAATTCCTACTGTGAAGGAAATTGCACAGGAACAAAACCTTCCACTTATTGATGTGCATGAATTAATGAAAAATGGATTCAAATATACTATTGATGGAGTTCATCTTACAAGTGAAGGGTATAAGGTATTGGCGAAAAAAATTAAAAATAAAATAAGATAAGTTTAAAATTTTTTAAAATGAAAAATTTATACATAGTAGTGCTTTGCGGAATTTTAGTGTCATGTAGTTCTAAAAAGATAGAAAAAGAGGAAAGTAAACCAAACGTAATTGTTATTTTAATAGATGATGCTGGTTATGCAGATTTTGGTTTTATGGGGTGTAAAGATTTAGAAACACCTAATATCGATAAGTTAGCAGCAAGCGGAACTATACTTACAGATGCTCATGTAACAGCTACAGTTTGCGCTCCAAGTAGAGCTGGTTTAATAACGGGTAAATACCAACAACGTTTTGGTTTTGAAGCGAATGATACAGGTGATGAAAGTTCAGGTGATATTGGACTTTCTGATGATGTGGTAACAATAGCCGATGTTTTTAAAGAAAACGGTTATAAAACAATGGCTTTGGGTAAATGGCATTTAGGAGGCAATGAATCCGATCATCCTAACCAACGTGGATTTGATGAGTTTTTTGGTTTTGAAACAGGAAGCAGATCTTATTTTCCTATAAAAAATCCAAGCAAGAAAACAATGTTACAACATAATGGTAAACGTGTTGAATTTGAAGGTTATATGACTGACGTTTTAGGAGATCAGTCGGTGAAATTTATAGAGGAAGCCAAAGGTCAACCATTCTTTATGTATCTAGCTTACAATGCGGTACATACGCCAATGGAAGCAAAAACAGCACATTTGGAAAAATATAAAAACCACCCACGGCAAGAGTTAGCTGCAATGACTTGGTCTTTAGATGAAAACATTGGAAAATTACAACAAAAACTAAAGGATTTAGGGATAGAAAAAAACACTATTATTTATTTTTTAAGTGATAATGGGGGAGCGGCTAATAATAGTTCAAGTGGAGGACCATTGAAAGGATGGAAAGGAAATAAATTTGAAGGTGGTCATCGTGTGCCGTTTGTTGTAAGTTGGCCTTCACATATTCCAGCAGGGAAAACATTTAATGGTCTTTCATCTTCGTTAGATATTTTTACAACATCTATTGCAGCTGCAAATATTAAAAAGAAGGATGATTTAATTTTAGATGGTGTAAACCTTTTACCTTTCTTAAAAGGTGAAAAAACAGGAGATCCTCACGATAAATTATTTTGGAGAAAATTAGAAGAAGCAGGTGCTAGAATAGGAGATTATAAAATGGTTCGGTTAAAAGATTTTGGAGCTACCTTGTATAATCTTGATGCTGATTTAGGGGAGATGAATGATTTGCAAAACACCAATAAAATAGAGTTCCAGAAATTAGATGACGCGTTAAAAAACTGGGAATCTCAAATGATAGAGCCACTTTGGGGTGAACCTAGAGATTGGATGGATGTTACGTATCACATTCATAAAAAATTAATGGAAAACAAAGAAATATTGTACTCCAATCCAGTTCAAATGAAGCAGGTTTTATCTAAAGAAAAATAGCATACACTTTTAAAGAGTCTAAATTGGAGAGATGTGATTTTTTAGTGTGAAATTTCAATTTACAGATATAGCCTCTAAGGTTGGATTTTCAATAGTTAAAGTTTTTTACATTAATAAATTTTCCTTTAGTTTCTTTTGAAAAAGAGGGGGAAATTAGAATTGTTATATATAAAAAAGTGAATTTTATTGAATTCATAATTGGTCATATTTTATATATTTGAGTAATAAAAATTGGGGTTTTATATATAAAATCCCGTTTTTTATCAGATATTAAATTTCATCTTATACATAACCAAAATTTACAAGGATTCCCGTCAACATATAATACGTGAACATTTACAAAATATGCTACTTTTGACGCTAAGAATAATGTGACATTTCCAACATCTTCTGGCTCTTCCCAATGATTTGCAGAAGTACGAATCATAACTAAATTATTAAATGGATGACCGTTTACACGAATTGGTGCAGTTTGTTCTGTGCATATATTCAGGGCGAACGCCTATCTTTTGATGTTTATCCATCATTAATTCAACTTTTTTAGCAATTAAATGCTAGGTTACAAAATGAAAAATTCATTTATTTGGATATAATATTTTACAAAAAAAGGAAGATATTTAAAAAAATACAATCGATTGTATTTTGTTTTTAAAGTTGTATATTTGTTGAATAAATGTTTAATTGTAGCTTTATGATTGACTAAGTTTTAGAAGATGAAAGACGGTAAAATAACAATACATGATATTTCAAGAGAATTAGGAATTGACAGTTCTACAGTTTCAAGAGCTTTAAATAATAGTTCAAGAGTAACTCAAAAAACAAAAGATAAAATTCTTAAAAAAGCTTTAGAATTAGGATATCAAAGAAATAGTTTGGCGTCAAAATTAAGAACGAATAAAACGAATACTATTGGAGTTATTGTGCCTAGAATTTCGAGACATTTTTTTTCAACAGTCATTGCAGGGATTGAGGAAACAGCATATGAGGCTGGTTATAATGTTATTATTTGTCAATCTTTAGAAGATATTAAAAGAGAAAAAAAATTGGTTGAAACGCTATTGTCTAATAGAGTTGATGGAATTTTAATTTCAGTTTCAATACAAACTGTAGATGCGGATTATTTACGAACAAATGATATTCCGTTGATTTTTTTTGATAGACCTTACAATGTTTCTGAAAATACGAATGTTATTATTGATGATTATAAAGCTAGTTTTGAAGCTACGGAACATTTAATTTTAGGTGGTTGTAAAAATATTGCTCATTTTTCGGGTCCACAAGAGTTAGAATTGTATAGAAGAAGAAAAAAAGGATATATAGATGCTATGATGAAGCATAATTTAGAAATAAAAAGTGACTACATTATTGAATCGAGATTAATGAAAGAAGATGGTGAGGAAAATGCAAAAACACTATTAAAACTACCCAAAGTAGATGGTGTTTTTTCAGCAAATGATACAGCTGCAATAAGTGCTATTTTATTTTTGAAAAAACAAGGAGTAAAAATACCTGAAGAAATTGCTTTTGTTGGTTTTAGTAATGAGCCTATTGCATCTGTTATTGAGCCTTCGTTAACTACCATAAATCAGAAAGATTTTGAAATGGGTAAAGTGGCAGCTTCCTTATTATTTGAACAAATAAAAAACGAAGGAGTTATTAAAAAAGGACAAACAGAAATGTTAAAACCAGAGTTAATAATTAGAAAATCCTCAAGAGTAATGCATCGTAAGTAAATAATAATGTCAATTAAATAACATAAATTAAATTTATAGTAAAATGAAATTATACCCATTAAAATTCAATCCAGTTTATAGTTACCGAGTGTGGGGTGGAGAGAAATTAAAAACTGTATTAAACAAGAATTATACTCAAGATAGTATTGGCGAATCTTGGGAAATTTCTGATGTTGATGAAAATGAAACATTGGTAAGTGATGGAGATTTAAAAGGCTACTCATTAAAAATGTTAATTCAAGAATTTAAAGGAGCTTTTGTTGGGAATCGTATTTATAAACAATTCGGAAATGATTTTCCGTTATTAATTAAATTTATTGATGCTAAAACACCATTGTCAATTCAAGTACATCCAAGTAATGAATTGGCTAAAGAACGTCATAATTCATTTGGGAAAAATGAAATGTGGTATGTTATGGAGGTTGAAAAAAATGCAGAATTAATTGTTGGGTTTAATAAAACGGTTTCAAAAGAAGCTTATGTTAGTCATTTAGAGAGTACGAAGCTAGATGAATTATTAAATATTGAAAAGGTTCAAAAAGGAGATACTTTTTATATTCCTACAGGTAGAGTTCATGCAATTGGTGCAGGTGTTTTATTGGCTGAAATTCAGCAAACATCAAACATTACGTATAGAATTTATGATTATGATCGCGTTGATTCAAAAACTGGTGAGAAAAGAGAATTGCATACAGAAATGGCGCTAGATGCTATTGATTTTAATTTCTACGATGCTTATAAAACTAGTTATGAAACAACAGTAAACAAATCTAATAAGCTAGTTCATTCACCTTACTTTAAAACGAATATTATTCACCTAAGCGGAACAATTGAAAAAGATTATTCTAATCTCGATTCATTTGTTATTTATATGTGTGTTGAAGGTAGTGTTGAATTGGAAATAGAGAAAGCGTTTTATTCAATTAAAAAAGGAGAAACAATTTTATTACCAGCAACTCTTAACCAAATTAAGCTAGCAACAGTTAATACTTCAAAAATTATAGAGGTTTATATGTAGTTTTTTGAGAGTGTCCCATAACAGTATTATTCAATTTTATAGAGATAGCGAATTATTTATTGATTTTGTGGATTCAGAACCTTATACGTCAGGTTATTTTGGGTTTAGAACAGTTAAAAACCATATGACAGTAGATAATTTTAAGGTGTATCAATTACATAATAATTAATAAATTATGCAATTTATAACTAATATGAAGTTTTTTTATCCTTAGTTAGATTTAGGGAGTTATTAGAGTTTTGAATTGTTGAGTTTGTGTATTTTCTTTAATTATTTTAAGACCTCAATAATTGGTCTCCCTGAATTTCCATTAGGTTGTGAAATTTTTAAAAAACTGGTCAATGTAGGGGCAATATCAACTATTGGATAATACACATCGGATTGTCCACTTTTAATTCCGTTTCCATAAAAGAGTAAAGGTACATGCGTGTCATAACTATAGCCAGAACCATGTGTTGTACCTGTTTTTCCACCTGAAATGGTAGAAACGTTTGGAATATAAAACACATCTCCAGAGAGTTTTTGGTTATAACCATTCTGTAATGTTTGAAGAATTCCAGAAGTAAAACTTGTTGTTTGTAAAGTGTAAGCTGTAACCGTTTTATAAATATTTTCAATATTAAGTATTTCATCTGCAATAATTTGACTTACTTTATGTGTGTCTAATTTAAGTTCTTTTAACTTTTCTTTATTCAGAAAAATTTGATGGTTAGAAATATCCTCAATTATTTCGGTAGTGTTAAAATTTTCTAAAACAATTTTATCCAATGTTGTTTTGAATAAAGAATTATCAAAGTATCCACCAGGTATTTTAATTGAATTTAAATAGGCAGGATTTTCAACAACAGCATGATCGGCAGTTAAAAATAACGTGTAATTATTAGTTCCAACTTCAGAATCTAAAAATGATATTAAACGCTCAATTTCCTTATCCATTCTAATATAAGTATCTTCTAACTCAATAGCTTGAACACCAAATTGATGACCTACATAATCCGTACTTGAATAGCTAATAGCAAGAAAATCAATAAATTCACCTTTGCCTAAATTTTCACCTTTAATAGTGGCTTCAGCAAAATCGGTTACAATAGAATTTCCATAAGGGATAGCTTTTAATAAATTAAAGTTTCCATTCGTTTTTCTAAGTTCTTTTAAATTATATGGAAAAGTAGGAGTTGTTTTACCTTCAAATGGCGCTTCAAAAGGGTTGTTATCTTCAATAGATTCAGTGTAGGTTTCTATGGGGTAATACGTGTTCCAGTCTTTATTTAAATAAGCGTTAGCTTTCCCTGTATTGTTAAAATTCACAACCCATTTTGGCAACTCATTTATGTAAAAACTACTTGAAATAAATTTACCTTCATTGCCACCTTCAAACCAATATGCAGCATCTGCAGTATGACCCACAGGTAAAATGGCAGATCTATCTTTAATTGAAATTCCAATAGATTTTCCACGCATATTTTGTGCTAATTTTAATTGGTCGGAAACAGTAGTTGTTTGCAATCTGTTTGGAGATTTATTTCCTCCTGTAGCGGTTCCAATAGTTTTAAAATTATCATCATCTACACAGTAAATAGATTTTTTTTCATATTTATCATACCAGTTGTTGGATACAATTCCATGGTTTGTTGGAGTTGTTCCAGTATATATAGAGGTATGTCCAACGGCAGTGTAAGTAGGAATATAATTGTAATGAACGTTTTCTAAATTATATCCTTGACTCATTAATTTTTTAAAGCCACCATCACCATATTTGGTATGAAATTTGGTTAAGTAGTCGTAGCGCATTTGGTCAACAACAACTCCAATGATTAATTTCGATTTGGAATTGGTATTTACCGAAGTTACAGTTGCTGCTTTTGGCTGAATTGTGGTAGATTTGGATTTAATAGCAATACATTGCGTTAAGAAAAGACTTAAAATTGAAATAAAAAATATTTTTTTCATCAGTTTAATTTTATAAAAAGTAGAGTGTAAAAGTATAATAATTATGTATTTTAATATGAATTTTATGTTACAAATACTTTAAACCTAGTATTAATTTGATATTTTAGCCAAAAAGAATTGAATGAATTATATAGAGCATGTAGGTAAGTATTTTTTAATGCTGAAACAGGTTTTTAGAAAGCCTCAAAAATGGTCGGTTTTTAAAGAAATGCTTTTTAGGGAAATTGAAGATTTAGGGCTAAAATCATTAGGTATTATCGCTTTTATTTCCTTTTTTGTAGGTGGAGTAGTTGCAATTCAAACGGCATTAAATGTGGATAGTCCATTTATTCCAAAATACTTAATAGGTTTCGCTACTAAACGGTCTATGATTTTAGAATTTGCACCCACTTTTATGTGTGTTATTTTAGCAGGTAAAGTAGGTTCTTATATTTCTTCAAGTATTGGTACCATGCGTGTTACTGAACAAATTGATGCCTTAGAAGTAATGGGGATTAACTCTTTAAATTATTTAGTATTACCTAAAATTATAGCTACCTTGTTTTTTTATCCGTTGCTAATTTTATTAGCTATGTTTCTAGGTATTTTAGGTGGGTATGTTGCAGGAACTTTAACAGATCTGTTTCATAGCCAAGATTATATTTATGGTATTCAACTTGAATTTGAGCCTTATTATATAAAATATGCAATGGTAAAAACACTGGTTTTTGCTTTTGTAATAGCTACAATTCCTGCATATCACGGATATTATGTTAAAGGAGGCTCATTAGAAGTTGGTAGGGCAAGTACACAAGCGGTTGTTTGGACAAGTGTTGTTATTATTTTATTAAATTATTTTTTAACTCAAATGCTTTTAGGATAATGATTGAAGTTACAAATTTGCGGAAAGAGTTTAATGGTGTCGCTGTTTTAAAAGGAATTTCAACCACTTTTGAAAAAGGAAAAACGAATATGATTATTGGTCAGAGTGGATCGGGTAAAACAGTTTTTTTAAAATGTTTAGTGGGGTTACACGTGCCAGAATCTGGAACAATTTCATTTGACGGTCGAAAGAATACCGAATTAGATATTCAGAGTCAAAGATTATTACGACAAGAAATAGGAATGGTTTTTCAAGGAGGTGCCTTGTATGATTCGTTAACAGTTGAAGAGAATATAATGTTTCCTTTAAAAATGTTTGCAGATCAATCGCTATCTGAAATGAGAGATCGAGCCAATTTTGTGCTTAAAAGAGTCAATTTAGCGAATTGTAATCATAAGTTTCCTGCTGAAATTTCAGGAGGAATGCAAAAAAGGGTTTCAATTGCACGAGCAATTGTAATGAATCCGAAGTATTTATTTTGTGATGAACCAAACTCAGGATTAGATCCAAATACAGCTACTGTAATTGATAATTTGATTCAAGAAATAACACATGAATACCAAATTATCACTGTAATAAATTCTCATGACATGAATTCGGTGATGGAAATTGGAGAAAAAATTGTTTTTTTAAAAAATGGTGTAAAAGAGTGGGAAGGATCCAATAAAGAGATTTTTAAAACTGAAAATGAGGCAATTGTAAATTTTGTGTATTCGTCTAATTTATTCAGAAAAGTTAGAGAGGTATATTTAAATGAAATAAAATAGCAAAGTTATTTGTTTTATTAAAATATACACGTATATTTGCAGCCGCTAAAAAGCAAATAAATGACCTGGTAGCTCAGTTGGTAGAGCACCTCCCTTTTAAGGAGGTGGTCCTGGGTTCGAGCCCCAGCCCGGTCACAAAAACTTCTCGATAAAACGGGAAGTTTTTAAATTTTGAGCGGTGAGATACTCAAGTGGCCAACGAGGGCAGACTGTAAATCTGCTGCGCAAGCTTCGAAGGTTCGAATCCTTCTCTCACCACAAAGCCTCAACAAACGTTGAGGCTTTTTTATTCTTAAAAATAAAATGTTTAATAATGTGTTATAAAAGTTAAACAAAACGTATCTTTGTAACTGAAATTAAATTTTATATGTTAAAAAAAATTGTAGTTGTATTATTTTGTATTTGTGTAAACGCTGTTTTTTCTCAAAGTACGGGTAAAGTTAAAGGTAAAATTATTGATTCTAAAACAAGAGAATCGCTTCCGTTTGTAAATGTTATTGTTGATGGTACTGCCATTGGTTCAACATCAAATGAAGTTGGAGTTTTTGAAATTAATAATGTTCCGTTGGGCTATGTTAAAATAAAAGCGTCCTTTGTTGGGTTTATGTCTGTGGTTTCAAGTGATTATTTAGTTACAAAAGAAAGAGTGCCGTTCATAAATTTAGAAATGATTCAAAATACGGAGTCGTTAGATGAAATTTTAGTGGAAGCAGCTCTGTTTAAACGTTCAGTTGAAAGTCCACTTTCAAAACAATCATTGGGTTTGGCAGAAATTGAAAAAAATCCTGGAGGAAATAGAGATATTTTAAAGGTTATTCAGTCGTTGCCGGGTGTGGCTTCCAATCCTGGTTTCAGAAATGACATTATAATTAGAGGGGGTTCTCCGGTTGAAAATAAATTTTATTTGGATGGAATAGAAGTTCCTGTTATAAACCATTTTCAAACGCAAGGTTCCACTGGTGGTCCTGTTGGAATTATCAATGCGGACTTAATAAGGAATGTTGATTTTTATACCAGTTCATTTCAGGCGAATAAAGGAAATGCGTTGAGTTCAATTATTGAATTTACTCAAAAGGAAGGAAACCCAACTAAATTGAATACACGAGCCACCATAGGAACATCAGACGCAGGAATTACCTTAGATGGTCCTTTAGGTGATAAAACAACATTTATAGCTTCTGTGCGTCAATCCTACCTTCAGGTATTATTTAAATTGATAAAGTTGCCTTTTTTGCCAACCTATAATGATTTTCAATTCAACGTAAAACATAAAATTGACGACTCAAATGAAATAAGTATTATTGGTTTGGGAGCTATTGATAATTTCAAATTAAATACTGCTGTTAATAATTCAATAACAGATGAGGATGATTTAAAACGAAATAATTATATTTTGAGTAATATACCAGTGCAAGAGCAGTGGAATTATACCGTTGGAGCGTCTTACAAGCATTTTAGTAATAATTCGGTACAACAAGTTGTTTTGAGTAGAAATGAATGGGGAAACAATGCTAAAAAGTATTTTAACAATACCGATAGTGCAGCTGATTTATTGTTGGACTATAGTTCAAAAGAAATTGAAAATAAATTAAGAGTTGAAAATACGGCTACTTTAGCGAATAACTATAAATTAAACATTGGTGCTGGAATGGAGCAAGCAACGTACACAAATGAAACATTTCAAAAAAGAGTAAATACAACTGAGGTATCAATTATAGATTTTGATTCGAAATTAAATTTAATGAAATATGCTTTTTTTGGTCAGCTAACTAAAACATATCTCAATTCTAAATTAGGTGCATCGTTAGGTTTTCGAATGGATGCGGTTAATTATTCGGATGCTATGAAAAACCCATTAAACCAGTTTTCTCCACGTTTTTCCGCTTCTTATGAACTGTCAGATAAGTTGACAGCAAATATTTCTGTTGGTTCTTATTATCAATTGCCAACGTATACTATTTTAGGGTTTAGAGATGAATTCAATAATTTAGTAAATAAAGAAAATGAGTTAAAATACATGCAATCTA
>JAGPIQ010000087.1 GCA_018054895.1 Lutibacter sp.
TTTACAATTAAAACAATTCCATAAATATTAGTAACAATGTTAAAAGCATTTAATAAGAACGGAAAATCACTTAAAAATAAAGGAACAACACCTATTAAAATGAAAAATGGAATAATGTGAGCGATGTATCTTGGAAACTTACTTTGCACCAAAAAATCGTCAAAAGTAGTTTTTGTTTTCAAAGAAAATAATTTAAAAAGTTTAATAATTACACTTCTTAAAATTCTATCCAAAAAATATGCAATTACAATACTTAAACTAAATACAACAACTAAATTAACTACTGAAGCCCAAAAATCTGACACACCTTTATTGATCAGACTTTCTGTAATAAAATTCACGTACTTTTCAATCAATAAATTATCGAACATTATTTTTTAGTTTTTTAGTTTATAAAAAAGAGGCCTAAACTCAGCCTCTTTATTCTAACTATTTTTATTTTTTACTATTTAAAACTCTTCATTTACATCCCAAGCTTCTAAATAATCTTTTATTACTTTTATAAACATTCCTCCTAAAGCTCCATTAACCACTCTATGATCATAGGAATGTGTGATAAACATTTTTTGACGAATTCCAATAAAATCGCCTTCCGAAGTTTCAATAACTGCAGGAACTTTTCGAACAGTACCCAAGGCTAAAATAGCAACTTGTGGTTGATTAATGATTGGAGTTCCAAAAACACTTCCAAAGCTACCAACATTTGTAACGGTATAAGTTCCTCCTTGAATTTCATCAGGTTTTAATTGTCCTTTTCTAGCTCTTTCAGCTAAATCATTTACGGAACGAGTCATACCTACCAAATTTAGTTGATCCGCATTTTTTATAACGGGAACAATTAAATTTCCATCAGGTAATGAGGCTGCCATACCTAAATTTATCGCTTTTCTTTTAATTATTTTATCGCCATCTACCGAAATATTAATCAAGGGGAATTGCTTAATAGCTTTTGCCACAGCTTGCATAAATATAGGTGTATAGGTTAATTTTTCACCTTCTCTCGTTAAAAATTGATCTTTAACTCTATCCCGCCACTTTACAATATTTGTAACATCCACTTCAATAAAGGATTGAACATGAGCCGAAGTTTGGATAGATTCCATCATGTGATGGGCTATTAATTTACCCATTCTACTCATTTCAATAATTTCATCCTCTCCGTTTACAGAAACTGTACTCACTGGTTTTGAAACTACTTTTTGCACTTCCACAGCCGGTTTTTCAATAACTTTTTCTGAAATTTTTGCTTCTTCCTTTAAAATTGGTTTTTCAACGGCAATCTTCTCTTGTTTCGGAATGGTTACTATTCCTTCTTTTTTATTTTGAAGATATGCTAAAATATCATTTTTTGTAACTCTATTATCAACTCCTGACCCTTCAATATTTTCTAGTTCATCTATAGAAATATTTTCAGCAGCAGCAATATTTCTAACCAAAGGTGAATAAAACTTACCTGAGTTTGAAATTTTATTTATTGATTTTGATTCAATAACTTCTTGAACTTGCTTTTCAATTTCTTTTATTTTTGGATCTTCAACTTCTGAAACAATTATATTTCCTATTTCAATAGTATCGGCTTCGGAAGTTTCAATAATTGCAATAGTTTCACCTACTTTAATTACGTCATCCGTTTCAAATAATAATTCAACTATAGTTCCTTCTACTTCACTTGCTATTTCCGAATCAACTTTATCTGTCGCTATTTCAACTATTACTTCATCAATACTAACTGTATCGCCAATATTTTTCAACCAAGAAGTTATTGTTGCTTCTGCAACACTTTCTCCCATTTTAGGAAGCTTCACTTCAAATCTTGCCATTACTGTTTTTTTTGAAAAGCAAATTTACGAAAAAATAAACCGCATTTAGAAAACTCCCTTAAAATTATAATTTAAATCTATCCTAAAAATTGTAAATCTAATTTATAACATATCGTTTTGAAAATTGGTTGTTTTATGAAATTTAAAAAAAATCTTATTTTTAGATAAAAAAAGGTCGTATTGAAATTTCAATACGACCTTTTTTTATGCTTTTTTTGAATTAAATTGTCATTGAAAAAACGCGTGTTTCTGGTTTATTTTCTATCAATCGCAAATCAAAAGCCATACATATATTTCTAATGAACATACGTCCCTCTTCTTTAATCGTAATTTTGTTTTCAGAAACTTCTAACAAGCCATCATCAATTATTTCGCTTAAACGTTCAATAATTTGAGCTATTACCTCATCAGACAAGCCTATACTCCAGCTTGTTTCAAGGTTACACATTAAATTTAAAATGTGCTTTCTAACAATTAAATCGGTTTCAGTTAATAAATGTCCTTTAAAAATTGGAATTCTACCACTGTTAACGGCCTCTGTATAATCATCTACATCCTTTTCATTTTGAGCAAAAGCATACCAAGAATCACTAATTGAAGACATTCCTAACCCTATCATCAATTCCGTTTTCCCAGCGGTATAACCCATAAAATTACGATGTAACTTTTTGTTTTCCATAGCTTTATGAAGCGAATCAGAAGGTAAAGCAAAATGATCCATTCCTATTTCCACATAGCCATTATCAAAAAACAATTGTTTTCCAAGTTCGTATAAATGTCTTTTTTCAGTGTCTTTTGGTAAATCATTATCATCAAAACCACGTTGCCCCACACCTTTAATCCAAGGTACATGTGCATAACTGTAATACGCAATTCTATCTGGTTTTAAAGCAATGGTGTTTTTTATAGTTGTACGAATACTTTCTTCAGTTTGAAAAGGTAATCCGAAGATTAAATCGTGACTGATAGATTCATATCCAATTTTTTTAGATAAATCGTGTACTTTTTTTACTTGTTCAAAGCTCTGAATTCTATGAATGGCTTTTTGAACTTTTGGGTCATAATCTTGAATTCCGAAACTATTTCTTCTTGCTCCTAAATCAAATAAGGTTTGTAATTGGTCTTCAGAAGTATGATTAGGATGTCCTTCATAACTAAAATCGAAAGTTTCAAATTTATCAGCTCTTTTAAAAATTCCGTTGATTAACTTCTTCAAATTTTCAGAAGAAAAAAATGTTGGAGTTCCACCGCCTAAATGAATTTCTCTAATTTTAGGTCGTTCCACCAACAAATCACAATACAAATCCCATTCCTTTAAAACGGTATCCATATAGGGTTGTTCCACTTCGTGGCGTTTTGTTATTTTTTTATGACACGCACAAAACGTACATAAACTTTCACAAAATGGTAAATGAATATATAGGCTAATCCCCTCTTTATCATTACTTTCATCAAAAGACTTTTTAACCGTTCGTTTCCAATCTTCTAAATCAATTCCTGCGGCATCCCAAAATGGCACCGTTGGATAACTGGTATATCTTGGGCCTGGAATATTATATTTTTGAATTAAGTTTTTCATTTTATTAGTATTGAGAAGTGAGAAGTGAGTATTGAGAAATGGTCAGTAGTTCGATTTTACTCATTACCAAAATCTCAATACTCAATACTAAAATCTAATAGTTTATTTTTTATACTCCTTAACAGCATCAATAAATGCTTTTGCATTATCAACTGGAATATTTGGTAAAATACCGTGACCTAAATTTACAATATATTTGTCTGTACCAAAATCATCAATCATTTTGGTCACCATTTTTTTAATTTCTTTAGGAGGGGATAACAAGCGTGCTGGATCAAAATTACCTTGAAGTGTAATTTTATCACCTGCCAATTTACGTGCCATTTGAGGCGTAATTGTCCAATCTACACCCAATGCAGCAGCATTAGATTTTGCCATATCTTCTAAAGCAAACCAACATCCTTTACCAAAGGCAATTACCGGAGCATCGTCTTTTAAAGCTTCAATAATTTGATTGATATATTTCCAAGAAAATTCTTGATAATCAACTGGAGATAACATTCCTCCCCATGAATCAAAAATTTGAACAGCATTTACACCCGCTTTTACTTTTTCCTTTAAATAAGCAATCGTAGTATCTGTTATTTTTTGAAGTAATGTATGCGCTAATTCAGGCTTTGTAAAACAAAATTCTTTAGCCATATCAAAGGTTTTTGAACCTTGACCTTGAATACAATAACACAAAATAGTCCACGGAGAACCTGCGAAACCAATCAAAGGAATATCATCATTCAGCATTTGTTTGGTCATTTTAATGGCATCCATTACATATTTCAACTCAACAGTTACATCTGGAACCACAACCGCTTCTACATCTTTTTGAGTTCTGATCGGGTTTGGCAACCAAGGCCCTACTCCATTTTTCATTTCAACCTCAATATTCATTGCTTGTGGAATCACTAATATATCCGAAAATAAAATAGCGGCATCCATTCCAAATCTACGGATTGGTTGTACTGTTATTTCTGAAGCTAACTCAGGAGTTCTACAACGCGTAAAAAAATCGTAATTATCTCTAATTGCAATAAATTCAGGCAAATAACGTCCCGCTTGACGCATCATCCACACTGGTGGACGTTCTACCGTTTCGCCTTTTAAGGCTCTTAAATATAAATCGTTTTTTATCATTTTTTTTTGTATTTGGTGTTTGGCGTCCATTCTAACTACTTGAAATCTAATACTTGCTACCTATCACCTATTTTGACATTTATAATTTATTTAATATGTGGTACCAACTACTTGATACCTGATACTTCATAAAAAATTAATAATCGTCCTCTTCCTTCATTTCAGCAACAGCTTTCATTGCAATTTGAATGGCTGTTCTCACTTTATAAATATCTCTTTTTGTCATTGCTGTTCCTAAAAACCAAGATTCAAATTGTGATGGAGGTAAAAACACACCATGTTCCATCATTTTCCAAAAGAAGGTTTTAAACTTATTTGTATCGCAGGTTAAAGCCGATTTAAAATCAGTTACTTTTTCATTTGTAAAAAATGGATTTATCATAGAACCATATCTATTCACCTGTAAGTCAACCCCATTATCTTTTGCAGCTTGTAACATTACTCGCTCCAAAAAAGCAGCAGTTTTATCAAAATCCTTATACGGATCTTGTTTTTTTAATTCTTTCAAGGTTGCAATTCCACATGCCATAGCAATAGGATTACCCGACAACGTCCCTGCCTGATACATTGGACCTAAAGGCGCTACTTTTTGCATAATTTCTTCCCGAGCACCATACGCACCTACAGGAAATCCACCACCAATAACTTTACCTAAACAGGTAATATCAGCTTGTACACCCAATAATTCTTGCGCACCACCAAATTTAGATCGGAAACCTGTCATTACCTCATCCATAATAATTAAAATATTATTGGCTTTAGCAAGCATTTTTAAATCTTCAATAAATTCTTTAGTAGGTAAAACAACTCCCATATTTCCGGCAATTGGTTCTAAAATTACCGCAGCAATATTATTAGATTTTGACATATGTCTTTCAACACTATCAATATCATTATATTCAGCAATTAAGGTGTTTTTTACAGCATCTTCAGGTACACCTGCACTTCCTGGTAAACTTAACGTTGCCAATCCTGAACCGGCAGCTACCAACAAAGCATCTGAATGACCATGGTAACAACCCGCAAATTTTATAATTTTATCTTTTCCAGTAAATGCCCTTGCCAAACGAATGGCGCTTAAAACCGCTTCAGTTCCTGAGTTTACAAAACGTACTTTATCCATTCCTGGAAAAGCTTGACATACCATTTCTGCTAAAATAATTTCACCTTTTGTAGAAGCTCCAAATGAATAGCCGTTTCTCATATACTTTCTAACGGTTTTTTCAACGACACTATTTCTATGTCCTAAAATCATGGGTCCATAAGAAAGCACCATATCAATGTATTCATTTCCATCAACATCAATAATTTTACTTCCTTTAGCTCTATCAATAAAAATAGGAACACCACCTACCGATTTAAATGCTCTAACAGGCGAATTTACAGCACCTACAAGATGTTTTTTTCCTTTAGTGTATAATTCAATTGACTTTTCTAATTTCATTTTATTTTTATTTTGGTGATTGAGTGAAGTCGAAATCAATTTAATAAATAATCACTTCGACTTCGCTCAGTGACCCTTTTTATTTTTTTTAGATACTATTTATTCAACAATATTTTAGCTACATCTTTAGCGAAATAGGTAATAATAATATCTGCTCCTGCCCTTTTCATAGATAATAAACTCTCCATCATAACTCTATCGCCATCAATCCATCCATTTGCTGCAGCAGCCTTTATCATCGCATATTCACCACTTACGTTATAGCATGCAATTGGTCTATCGAAATTATTTTTTAAATCTCTAATAATATCTAAATATGCCAACGCTGGTTTTACCATTAAAATATCAGCGCCTTCTTGATCGTCAAAAGTTGCTTCACGCAACCCTTCATCTCTATTTGCCGGATCCATTTGATACGTTCTTCTATCTCCAAAAGTTGGTGCAGAATCTGCAGCATCTCTAAAAGGACCGTAATACGCTGATGCATATTTTACAGCATACGACATAATTGGAATGTTTTCAAAACCTGTATTATCCAACGCTTGGCGAATTGCATCAATCATTCCATCCATCATTCCTGAAGGTGCCACCATATCAACACCCGCTTTTGCATGTGAAATAACTTGTTTTGCTAAATTCACCAAAGTAGCATCATTTTCAACATCATTATCATGAATAATTCCACAATGTCCATGACTTGTATATTCACAAAAACAAACATCGGTAATTACATATAAACCTGGATACTTCTTTTTTATAAATCGAATGGCCTGTTGCATAATTCCATTGTCATTCCAGGTTTCAGAACCTACCTCGTCTTTTTTTGTTGGAATTCCAAACAACAAAACCGCAGGAATATTTAAAGCAACAACCTCATCTAATTCCTTTGAAATAGTATCTAATGACCATCTCTTAATTCCAGGCATTGAAACAATTTCTGCCTCAATATTTGTTCCTTCTTCAATAAAAAGGGGATAAATTAAATCATCAATCGTTAATCTATTTTCTCTAACTAAACGACGAATATTTTCTGTTTTACGAAGACGTCTTGTTCTATTCATTTTAGTATTGTTTATTTGACTTTGACTCTGACTCTGACTTTGACTTTGACTTTGACTTTGAGTCTGAGTCTGAGTCTGAGTCTGAGTCTGAGTTTTATCTATTCACTAATTTCTACTTCTTTAAAATAATCATTTGCCGATTTAATAACACTTTCAATGGTTGAAACTTTTGAAACTATCACGTTTTCAAAATGTTTTCTAGCTTCAGCAGCTGTTGTTTCTCCAATACAAAATGCGACCATTTCATCTGAAGTATTCATTTTTAAATAACTATCAATTCCCGATGGGCTAAAAAATAACACACCTTGATATTTCCCATCAATTACTCGAGGCGTTAAAGAGGTTTGATAGCATTCCACTTCATTAACGACAATATTATTTTCACTTAATATTGTTGAAAGCTCCTCTCTTTTTTTATTTCCACAGAAAAAAGTAATTTCAGTTCCTTCCATATTTTCCACTAAATAATTTGCTAATTTTTCAGCCGAAAATTCTTCTTGAGTTACTTTTCCAATTTTCTTTTCAATTAAACGTTTGGTTCTTTTTCCAACACAATATATGTTTTTAAAATCTAGCTCCATTGGAGAAAAACTTTCTAACAAGGCTTCAACAGCATTTTGACTTGTAAAAACAACGTTTTCAATCTGTTTTTTAACCACTAAAGGTTTAATTCTATTACTTCTTGTGGTAATAAAATCGCTCATATCAGAGCCTAAATGCGACGAGATACTATTTAATTGGTCTAATGATAAATTTTTAGTTGCATAAATATTGATTTCTTTTTCAATAATTATTTCTTCACGCATCAGTTTTTTACCACCTCTTTCAATAATATATTGTGCAGCATACGCTCCTAAACCATCTGTTTTATCAGGTGCAACTGTTTTTACAAACTCCAATTTATTTTTCCCGTCAGGACTAAATAAAACACCTTTAAAAACAATTTCATCTTTAATCATTATAGCTAAAGCTCCAATTGGCGCAGTACATCCACCTTCTAAACCACGTAAAAACTCACGCTCAACTTTAACGCAATTAGCTGTTAATTCATCATTTATTTCATGACAAATTGCTCGTAATTCTTCATTTTTTTCTAAAACAGCAACCATTACTGCACCTTGCGCAGGCGCTGGCACCATCCAATCTAATTTTATAAATTCCTCTTTTTCTGGAAGTAATTTTAATCTTTTCAAGCCTGCTGCAGCAAAAATTGCACCATCCCAATCATTATCTTCTAATTTTTGCAAGCGTGTATTTACATTTCCACGCAAACCTGCAATTTGGTGATGAGGATATCTATACAACCATTGTGCTTTTCTTCGTAAACTACCCGTAGCAATAATAGCAGTGTCTAACGTAAAGAAATTTTCATCGTTTTTCAACACCAAAACATCATTAAAGTCACCTCTTTTCAAAATAGCTCCTTGCACAATTCCTTCTGGGAATAAAGTTGGCACATCTTTAAATGAATGTACCGCAATATCAATATCTCCATTTAGCAAGGCTACATCTAAATTTCTTGTAAAAACACCCGTTATACCAAGTTCATAAAGCGGTCTATCTAACACGATATCGCCTATAGAGTCTATTTTAACAATCTCAGTTTCATGCCCTAAATGTTGCAATTGTTGCGCTACTGTATTTGCTTGCCAAAGTGCTAAATCACTTGAGCGAGTTCCAATTCTAATTATTTTATCCATTTAAATTTCAGTAATTTCAGTATTAAAAATTTTGCTAATAACACCTATGCTTTGATCAACAGAAGTTTCTTGATCTTTTAAATGCTTTACAAATTGGGTAGTTATTTTTTGAATCATTCTGTTGGTTATAAATTCCGCATCCTCAACATTAAATTCTTTATTTTTTTTACTATAAAAATTAATTTCATCTTGCTGAATTGCTTGTAATGATACTTTTAGTGCATTTACAGCTGGCACATATTTTCGATGCTCCATCCAATCATTAAATTCATTTTTATATTTTTCTATTATTTTTTCAGCTAAAGGAATTTGTTCCTTTCTTGTCTCAATTGTTTTATCGGTAATTTTCGACAATTCATCAACATTAATCAATGTAACATTTGGCAATTCTTTTATAGAAACCTCCACGTTTTCAGGCATCGATAAATCAATAATTACAATTTTTTGATCTTTAGATAACTGCTCTTTAAGAACCGTTGGCTCATTTGCCCCTGTAGAAACAATTAAAATATCTGTATTTTGAATTTCCTCGGTTAAATTTTCAAAGGCTCCAACACATACATTATTATGTGTTTGTTCAAAATCCAATGCTTTTTCATGTGTTCTATTTACTAAAGTAATATTTCTATTTGAAGTATATTCCAACACGTTTTTACAGGTATTTTTACCTATTTCACCTAAACCGTAAATTAGTATTTTTTTATCATTTAAATTTGAAACAGTTTCAGAAAGATATTGAATTGCTGCGTAAGAAACCGATGTTGTACCGGAACTTAACTTGGTGTTATTTTTTACATCTTTACTAGCTTGCAACACTAAATTCATTACGCGCTCTAAATAGGCATTTGTTGTACCTAATTTTTGAGCTAACTTATATGATTGACGTAATTGCCCAACAATTTCATAATCGCCTAAAATTTGACTATCCAACCCAGTTGCTATATTGAAAAGATGATTTATGGCGTCGTTATTTTTATAAACATTAGAAACGTTTATAAAATCTTCAACACTTCCTTTCGAATATTTAATTAACAAACTAATTAATTCGAATGGATGTTTTGCGAAACCTGTTATTTCTGTTCTATTGCAAGTTGATAAAATAAATATTCCATCAATCCCTTTTTCTTTGGCTTCAATCAACAGTAATTTTTGATTCTCTTTCGTTACGCTAAAAGCTCCTCGAACATGTACATCTGCTTTTTTGTAACTTAATCCTACATTATAAAACTTTGTAGGAAGGTTTTCTTGACTCATAAAAAATAGTATTACCAATAAGTATCGACAAAAGTACAATTTATATAAAGTACATAACATCGCTAAAAGTACTTTTATTATCGACATAAGTTATGAGTATTAATTTAGACTTATTCTAAATAGAAGTTAAAACAGTGTTTTACTGATATATATCAGTGAAATTAAGGGTTGTAAATTATGACATTTATCAGTTCTTTAGAATTTACATCCGTTTTTTAATCTAAAATATTGTTGTACTTTTGTACTGTATTTATACATTTTTTATAAAAAACTAACGATGAAATCCGATTTAGAAAACTACAAAAACATCGACATAAGCACTTCCATACTTTTTAAAGAAGAAAAGACATTTAAAGTATATAATTTCAACAACTTAACTTCTACTACGGAATTGTTTAAACATAGTTTGAGTGATAATTATATCCAAATCTATTTTTGTAGCTCGCACGAATGTAAAATTGCGTTCAATATGGAACATTGTGCTATAAACTTATCGGAAGGAAATTCAAGCTTGGTTTATTTTAAAGATGAAAAAATGAATGTTCTTTTTAATTTACCTCCAAATGCTGAAGTGTTCGCCATTTTTATTTCCATAGAATATTTTCATTCCTTGTTTTCAACTGATGGTAATTTTTTATTCAATTTTAATAGTTTTAAAATAGGAAAACCAATTATTGAACCAAAGGAAACAACCACCCCTATAAAAATTATTTTAACGCAACTTATGACCCAACAAACCAACGAAACCCTTCGTCCTATTTTTATAAAGGGAAAAGTTTTTGAATTGTTGAGTTATTATTTCAGTTCACAATCCGACAAAGAAACGGAGCAATGTCCGTATATTGTGAGTGAAGAAACGGTTTCAAAAATAAAATTAGCCAAGCAAATTATTATTGAAGAAATGACAAACCCACCTTCGCTAGCTGATTTAGCCAAAAAAGTTGGACTAAACATTAAAAAATTAAAAACAGACTTTAAAGATTTTTATGGCGTTCCTGTTTTTTCTTATTTATTAAATTACAAAATGGAACTAGCTAAAAAACTATTACGAGAACAACAATTAAATGTGAATGAAATTGCCAACCATTTAGGTTACAGCACTTCAAGCCATTTTATCGCAGCATTTAAACGTACCTATAAAATTACACCAAAACAATTTTCAAAATCATAAAATACTACAAATGAAAGGAGCCTTATTAGTTAATTTAGGATCGCCAAATAGCACATCCGTTAAAGATGTAAAAAACTATTTAGATGAATTTTTAATGGATGAACGCGTCATTGACACGCCCTATTTAATTAGAGCTTTTGTTGTCAAAGGAATTATTTTAAATACACGACCAAAGAAATCAGCGGAAGCCTATAAAAAAATTTGGTGGCCAGAAGGTTCGCCTCTAATTGTACTTTCGGAACGCTTGCTTAAAAAAGTTGCCGAAACATCAAACATTCCTGTAGAATTAGCGATGCGTTATGGAAATCCTTCCATAAAAAGTGGCATTCAAAAATTAGTAGAAAAAGGTGTTACTGAAATTTTGCTATTGCCATTATACCCACAATTTGCAATGGCAACTACAGAAACTATTGTTGTTTTAGCAAATAAAATTGTAAAAAAAGAATTTCCAAACGTAAAAATAACCGATGTTCCTGCATTTTATAATCAACCAGATTATATTGAAGTTTTGAGTAATTCTATCAAAAATCATTTAGAAACACACAAACCTGACCATTTATTATTTTCATATCACGGAGTTCCTGAACGACATATTAAAAAATCGGACGTTACAAAATCGCATTGTAAAATTGATGGAAGCTGTTGCAATACGCCATCAGCCGCACACGAATTTTGTTACAGACACCAATGCTACCAAACCACTAAAAATGTTGCTGAATTTTTAAATTTACCCGAAGGAAGTTATTCTACTTCATTTCAATCGCGCTTAGGAAGAGATCCTTGGCTACAACCTTATACTGATAAAACGATTGATGAATTTGCGCAGAAAGGTATTAAAAACTTAGCAGTCGTTACTCCTGCATTTGTTTCCGATTGTTTAGTAACTTTGGAAGAAATTGGTATGGAAGCACAACATTCATTTAAAGAAAATGGGGGCGAAACTTTTTCAACAATTCCATGTTTAAATGATTCAGATGAT
>JAGPIQ010000088.1 GCA_018054895.1 Lutibacter sp.
TACACATTTGCAAAAGGTAATGGTTCGTTTTCAAATTCGTTGTCTATTACTGTCCCTATAATTGTGCCCTTTGCCTGACCGAAAATTAGGGTGCTTACTAGTAAAAAAAATACTGTTGTTAATTTGTTCATGTTTTATACTTAATTTCTTGCCGCAAAGAAACTATCATAACGTAAACGAAAAGTTATGTAAGAGTTATAAAAAGGTCATAAAAGCATTAACTAAACGTTACCCAAAAAAGATTATGGTAAGCTTGCTATTGAAAGTGAAGGTTCAAATTTCAATGCTTTTAAGGCTATTTTTTTTGAAATGATTTCAGAAGCTTTTACTTCAATGTTTTCAATTTCAACAGTTTTATAGCCTAAAAAACTAACAATTATGGTATAAGTTCCTGGTTTTAAGTTGAAGGAAAAAGAACCATCAATTTTTGAAGTACAATTTAATTCCGTATTTTTTATGGAAATTTCTGCAAAAGCCAACGCTTCATCTGTAATTTCTGCATCTAAAATAGTTCCGTTCAGTACGCCGTTTGTATTTGTTTCATTAAAAAATGAACTTACTTTAAAGGTTTGACCTTGTGTTATTCCGAAGGAAAATATGAAAAATGTTACTAAAAAAAATCGCATTGGTTGTTGTTTTTTGGAAACTACTAAATAACCGCTCCTATGTTAATTGATTGTTATTCGAAATTTATACTTGCGTTATGGAAAGGTTAAGGATTTGGAATATTCGACTTTAAAAAAAATAATTTATTAAGTATCTTGCACCAAAATATGTATTATGAAATGAGCATGATCCCGATTTGGTTGTAAACACCAATGTTGATATGCGAATTACATATGACCAATAAAAAACAATAAATATCTACATATGAAAATGAATTGGAGTCAATTATTATCGCTTAAACGATTTGGAGACACGCAAAAACGTGCTCGAAATAACCAAGATGAAACCAGATTAGGGTTTGAAGTGGATTATGATCGTATTATTTTTTCGGACTCATTCAGAAGTTTACAAGATAAAACGCAGGTGGTGCCCTTATCTAAAACCGATTTTGTGCATACGCGACTAACGCATAGTTTGGAAGTAAGTGTGGTTGCGCGTTCCTTAGGGCGTGTAGTTGGTGAAAAGGTGTTGCAAAACCATCCTGAATTGGTGGCTGAAGGTTATAAAATGAGCGATTTTGGTGCTATTGTGGCAACTGCTGCGTTGGCGCACGATATTGGAAATCCACCTTTTGGGCATAGTGGGGAAAAAGCAATTGGGGAATATTTCAAAAATGGAAATGGACAACAATTCAAAAACAATTTAACCCCAAAACAATGGCAAGATATTGTCGATTTTGAAGGAAATGCCAACGGTCTTCGAATTTTAACGGAAGGAAGAAAGGGTAGTGAGGGTGGTTTGCGGTTAACTTTTGCAACGTTGGGCGCTTTTATGAAATATCCAAAAGAGTCGTTACCTAAAAAACCAACATCGGAAATTGCGGATAAAAAGTATGGGGTGTTTCAATCAAATTTGGAAATTTTCAATGAAGTGGCACAAGAGCTTGGGTTGATTCAATCGTATGAAGGAGCTTATAAACGTCATCCTTTAGCGTATTTAGTGGAAGCTGCGGATGATATTTGTTATACAATTATTGATTTTGAAGATGGTATTAATTTAGGTTTAATTGAAGAAGATTTTGCGCTTGAATATTTAGTAAAACTAGTAAAAGATACGATTGATGTGAAAAAATACCATCAATTAGAGTATAAAAAAGATAGACTAAGTTATTTACGTGCCTTAGCAATTGGGACTTTAATTAGTGAGGCTTGTGCGGTATTTTTAACCAATGAAGAAGCTATATTAAATGGAACCTACCCGTTTTCATTGTTAGATAAATGTAAATACGAAGCGCAAGTAAATGATATTATTAAAATTAGTGTCGAAAAAATTTATAAAAGTAGAGAGGTTATTGAAAAAGAATTAGTGGGTTATAGTATTATTTCTAAATTATTAGACGTGTTTATTTCAGCAACAAATAATATGTATGAAAATTCAATGACCAACTATGATAAACTTATAATTTGCCTATTGCCAGAAAATTTGCAACAACCTAGTGATGCATTGTATGACCGACTTTTAAACGTTTGTGGTTTTGTAGCCAGTTTAACCGATGGTTACGCCTTGCAATTGTATAAAAAAATAACAGGTTAACTATTAATTTTTCGTAATACCCGAACGGCTTCCTTATATTTAATGTAGCCGTTTTTGTTTTCTAATTGTTTTAAAAACGGTTTCGATTCATTTAATTTTATTTCAGCATTTGGTATGTTATTTAAAACACAAATAAGGTAGTTGGTTGGTAATTCTTCTACTTCCAATAATTCTTCATTCGTCAACGGAATATTCGACTCCATTTTGTGTAAAAGCGCATTGCAATTATTAAAAATATGATATAATACTGTTTTATTAAATTTTGGTGGTTCAAATAAAAGTTCTGTTGCTATGTTATATTTTCCATTTTCTTTGAAGTTGAAAATAGTTTTTTCTAAGGGGTAATAATCAAAATCATCATTAATTTGTAAAAACACATATTCTGTAATAATAAAGCTATGTTTGTCTATTTCAATTTTCACTTCATCTAAGGTCGAAAAAAACAAACGAACTTGCTCGTTAATTAATTCAATATCAACGCGTGAGTAAAATATTTTTTTACCAGTAACTTTTTTTAAACCAGCCCAGCAGAGCACAAATTGTTCATTAAAAACGGTATATGTTGGTTGAAGTTCTTCGTGTCGACTAAAAAAATCAAAAACACCGTCTAACGTTAATTCAATATTACTACTTGCTTTTTTTTCAATAGCTTCAACAATATCGCTATTGGTATTTTTTAATTCGTAGTTTCCAAAAGTAGACATGGAAGTGCTGCCTCTTCGGTAAAAAACGAGTCCTTTTTCATATTTCCAAATTGTCTTTTTTAAGGAAGAAATTATATTATTAGGGTGAATGGTTACCAAACCAACTACTTTATGCTTGGGTAATTTTGGGAAATGAATATTTTCATATTGAACTTTTGGAGGATTTTCAAGGTAAGAATTTATTAAATTCTGAATTTTGCTATCATCAAAAAAATCGACACCTTTAATTAGATTCAATTGATCTTCAACGCCAATTACTATGTAGGAATTGTTAGTCGGGTTTGAGTTTGATAGGGCACAAACGTGTTTTAAAAACTTCGCTTTTCCTTCTTTGCCGGATAAATTTAGCGTTTGTTTTTTATCGTAAAAACTGTTTTCATCGGTATATGTTAACAGTGTTTTTATTAATAAACGTTTGTTAATCATAGTGTTTAAAATTCTTTATGAACAATGGTTGCGCTTGCTTGAGCTGTTGGATATACTACTAAATCTTCAATGTTTACATGGTAAGGTCTGGTAACTACAAAATGAATAATATCTGCAATATCTTCCGCCTTTAATGGTTTAAATCCTTTATAAACATTGGCAGCCTTTTCTTTATCGCCTTTAAAACGCACTTCTGAAAATTCTGTTTCCACCGCTCCTGGGTGAATTCCTGAAACCCGAATATTATGTTGGTTCAAATCCAACCGCATTGCTTTGTTTAAAGCATTTACCGCGTGTTTAGATGCGCAATATACATTTCCGTTTGAATACACATCTTTTCCTGCAATAGAACCAATATTCACAATAAAACCATTGTTTTGCGCAATCATCGTTGGCATAATAGCTTTTGAAACATATAATAATCCCTTCACATTAATATCTAACATTGCATCCCAATCCTCTAAATTTCCATTTTGAATAGAGCTTAAACCGTGTGCATTTCCTGCATTATTAATTAAAATATCTATTTTCTTAAATTCGGTAGGCAAGGAGTCAATTGCTTTAAAAACTGCATCTTTATCGGCAACATCAAATTGAAGTGTATGTACTTTTGTATGTAAACTCAGTTCCTTTTGAAGTTGAATTAATCGTTCTTGTCGTCTTCCACAAATAATTAAATTGAAATTGTTTTTTGCAAAAAGTTCTGCAGTTGCTTTTCCAATGCCAGATGTGGCTCCTGTTATAAATGCTATTTTTGAGTTCATATATATTATTTTTTTTGAAGATATAAAGATACAAAAAAACCGCTCCTAATCAGGGAGCGGTTTACCGGTTCACTATAAATAGTCAACCGAAAATCAACTAACCAAACTTTATTTTAAATATCTTCTAACTTTTGTTTCTCTTTCTACTTTAGTTCGTTTTCTACCATCATTACTTACAGTATCTTCTAACGAACTTGATTTTTTATAGTAAATCATTTCTTTTCCTGTAAACTCATACGTTGTACCTGAATCAATATGATATAATTCTATCTTTCTATCATTTATAACGCTCAACTCAAACTCTTCATTGCCCCAAGAATCATAATGTAATGTTAAAATTTTTAAATTATCATATCCTTGAACGTTTGCTACATTATAGCTACCTACATAGTCCCAAAACAAATTAGCAATAGTTGTGCCATTTTTATCTTTTGAAGAATAAAATGTTGTTAAATTTTCTGGGGTAAAAGAAAGAAAGTTTTCGTTGTCAAATTCATTCAATTTACCAGTATTACTTACATACGTTTTTTCCCAAGCGTTGTATTCTTGTAAAAAGTATTCAATGTTGTCATAGAACACTTTATCAAAGTCGAATTTGTATTTTTGATACCCTTCTAAATAGTAGGTAACCTTGTTATAATTATCGCGTAATTTAATTCTGCTGGAAGAAATTTGAAGGACATCAAAATCAAAATAACCATCGTACTTATGATTAATTTTTAAAAATCCATTATAAGTGTCATAATATCCAATTTGAACGCCATACCCATTTCCATTCGTACCAATTCCAACTAAGTTATTGTTTGCAAATAATTTTCCGTTCAAAAACGAAATAGTAAAAGCTTTGGATAAAAAGGCAACATCTCCATTTCCTTCAGTTTTATTGTAGTCTATATACCATAAATCATAAGCGTTCACAACTTGCTCTAATGAAATATTATTATAATCATCTTCAACTATAACACTACATGAAGTTACGGCTGTTGAAATTAATAGAGTGGCGATTATTATTTTTAAAGTTTTCATAATACATAAAGTTTTGGTTATGTTATTAGAAATTCAATTTTCGTGCCAAAAAAGAAAAGACTAAGTGAGGTGTGTTTAAATAGTTGTTTATGTGGTCTTTAAAAGCATCAGTGTGGAATGTGTTAATTAATAAAACTAAAAAAACTCGCTAATTAGCGAGTTTTTTTGTTGTATACTTTCATTCAATTATGCACCTTTAAAGGTATCTGCACCTTCCAAAATTCCCACTAAATCTTGTGGTTTGTGAATAATTACGGGTATATGTTGTGGACAGATGTAAAATTCACTGTCTTTATAATAAAATTTTGTTACTGGTATTTCTGTTGATGGTGTTTTACACACAATACATTCTTTAACTTGACTCATATTCTAAAGATTTTGTTATAGGACAAAGTTATCTTTTATTTTTCAATAAAAAACTAATAAATATCAGTATTTTGTTATCTCTTTTTCAATGGGATATGTACCACTTTTTTGGTTTCAAAAAATTCTTCTTCAAAATACGTTGTTAAATCGAATAGAGTAGCATTGGGGAAATTTTGTAATTCCTCCGTTAAATCACCGCCTTTTAAGTATAAAATTCCGTTTTTTAGTTCGTGTTGTTGCTTTTTAGCAATTTTTCCTTTGGTCCACTTGGTGAAGTCCTCCATTTTTGTAACGGCTCTGCTTACTATAAAATCGAATTCTTCTTTTACCAATTCAGCGCGCATAGTTTCCGCTTTTACATTGGTTAATTCCAAAGCGGTAATCACTTCATTTACCACTTTTATTTTTTTTCCTATGGAATCAACTAATAAAAATTGCGTTTCAGGAAATAAAATAGCCAAAGGAATACCAGGAAATCCACCACCTGTACCAATATCTAATATTTTTGAACCCGGGTTAAATGGTTGAACTTTGGCAATGCCTAATGAATGCAACACATGTTTTGTGTACATTTCATCAATATCTTTTCTGGAAATCACATTTATTTGTGCATTCCAAAATTGGTATAGTTCTTCTAATCTTTTGAATTGATTTATTTGTGTTTCCGTTAATTCTGGAAAGTATTTTAATAGTATATCCATAATAGGTGCTTGATTCCGTCAAAAATACCATTTCTAATTTTTAAAATAACAACTTTTTAAAAAATGTTATTTTTTATTAAAAATTTATTTTCTCAAAGATAAATGGTGTAATTTTGGCATAAATATAGCGGCTAATTATTATTATGAATCACAGTACTATAACCTTTTCGCGCATCGATAATGCGAAATTTTTTAGAACCTTAAATAAACGTGTAAATACGTATTTTAAGGACAATGGTATTGCGCGTACAGGAAACTGGAAATTGTACTTAAAGGCAGCCATTATGTTTAGCTTGTTTTTAGTTCCGTTAGTACTTATTTTAACGGTAGACATGCCGCAATGGGCGTTGCTATTGCTAACAGTAGTTATTGGAATTGGAATGGCTGGTGTTGGTATGAACGTCATGCACGATAGTAACCACGAATCGTTTTCAAGTAAAAAATGGGTGAATAAATTGATGGGAAGCAGTATGTACATTTTAGCAGGAAATGTGTATAACTGGAAAGTGCAACACAATGTGCTACACCATACGTTTACCAATGTTCAAGGATATGATGAAGACATTGATGCTGGTAGAATTATTCGTTTTAATTCGCATTCAAAATGGTTTCCAATACATAAGTTTCAAAAGTATTATTCTTTATTTTTATATGGTTTACTAACTATTAACTGGGCAATTACAACGGATATTAAGCAAATGCGCAGATATTTAAAAAGAAAACTATCGTTTGGCGAATTTCCAAACCCAACAACACAATGGACTATTTTAATAGTTACTAAAATATGTTACTATTTATTATGGATAGTGCTTCCGTTAGTAGTGTTAGATATTGCTTGGTGGAAAGTATTGTTAGGCTTTTTTGTAATGCATTATACCGCAGGAATGATATTGAGTGTAGTATTTCAATTGGCACACGTAGTTCCAAATACTGATATGCCGATTCCTGATAAAGATGGGAATTTAGAACACACGTGGGCAATTCATCAATTATATACCACTTCTAATTTTGCACCAACTAATAAATTTGTTTCTTGGTACACAGGAGGACTGAATCATCAAGTAGAACACCATATTTTTCCGCATATTTCACATGTTCATTATGGAAAAATTGCGAAAATTGTAAAAGAAACGGCATTGGAATTTAACTTGCCGTACCATGAATATAAGACTTTTAGTAAAGCATTTATTGAACATTTTAATCAACTAAAAAAGTTAGGGGTAGAACCAAATTACGTGTAAAATTAGAAATATGAGCAATCAATTATTATCAGACAGAATTAACAGTTTACCAGTATCAGAAACTTTAGCAATGGCTGCTAAAGCAAGAGAATTAAAAGAACAAGGTAAAAACATTATCAGTTTAAGTTTGGGTGAGCCAGACTTTAATACGCCAGATTTCATTAAAGAAGCTGCTATTCAGGCAATTCATGATAACTATAGTACATACAGTCCTGTAGATGGTTATTTAGATTTAAAGCAAGCTATTTGCAGAAAGTTTAAACGCGATAATAATTTAGACTATAAACCAAGCGAAGTTGTAGTTTCAACAGGAGCAAAACAATCTATTGCAAATGTTGCAATGGTGTTATTAAATCCTGGAGATGAGGTATTATTACCAGCACCTTATTGGGTAAGTTATTCGGCAATTGCAACATTGGCTGAAGCAACTTATAAAGAAATTCCTTCAACAGTTGAAACAGATTTTAAAATTTCACCTGAGCAATTAGAAGCGGCTATTACACCTAAAACAAAATTAATTTTCTTTAACTCGCCAAATAACCCAAGTGGAACTGTTTATACAGAAGCGGAATACCGTGCGTTGGCAGCAGTTATTGAAAAATATCCAAACATTTTTGTGCTTTCTGATGAAATTTATGAGCACATTAACTACGGAGAACCATTATTTAGTTTTGCAGCGATTGAAAGTATGCGCGATCGTACTATTACTGTAAACGGTGTAGCAAAAGCATTTGCGATGACAGGTTGGAGAATTGGATATCTTGGAGCGCCAGAGTGGATTGCAAAAGCGTGTAACAAATTACAAGGTCAAATTACTTCAGGAGCAAATTCAATTGCACAACGTGCAACAATTGCGGCTTTAGATGCGCCAATATCTAAAATCCAATTTATGGTAGATGAATTTAAAAACCGTAGAGATATTATTGTTGGTTTGCTATCTGAAATTGAAGGTGTGAAATGTAACGTTCCTGGTGGTGCTTTTTATGTGTTTCCTGATGTTTCTTCCTTCTTTGGAAAAACAATTAAAGGGTACAAAATTGAAAACGCAGCAGATTTTTCTATGTTTTTATTAGAGGTTGCTAATGTTGCAACCGTAACTGGTGATGCTTTTGGAGCGCCAACGTGTTTACGTATTTCTTATGCAGCGTCAGAAGCTCAAATTCGTGAAGCTATTAAAAGAATTAAAGACGCAGTAAGCTAAATTTAATTTTTACGTTATATATAGGAAAGCCGAAACAGTTGTTGTTTCGGCTTTTTGTATATTATTATAGGTCATTTTTAACGCTATTGAAATTCCGAAAATTTTCAGAACGCATCTTGCTAAATGCGTGAGTCTACAAATCTATTCAGTTTTTTGTGCAAATACTTGCTGCTTTTCACATTAGTATTTATAGCAAGTTGTCAAAATAATCCGAAAACCACCATAAAACCGTATAAATATGTTAATTTTGAATCATTAGCACTTTTTATTCTATTTTTTGTGACGATTAGAGGTTTTTCTGTGTCATACATAACAAAGAGCATAAAACTATTTTATGTACAATCTATTCCTGTTAATGCTGGAATTTTATCAATAATAATTTAAATAAGAAATAAAAACAATGGAGTATCAGAAGTATAGTGATTTAGCAATGGCATTTATAGCAAAGTATGCCATAAATGTAGTTGTAGCAGTTTTAATAATAGTAGTGGGTTTGTGGCTTACTGAAAAAGTAGTAAAAATCAGTAAAAAAATTCTTGAGAAACGTGGTATTGATGTAACACTTCAACGTTTTTTGGGAGATTTAATAGGTTGGGTCTTAAAAATATTAATATTTATAACCGCTATCTCTCAAGTGGGTGTTGAAACTACATCATTCATCGCTATTTTGGGTGCCGCAGGTTTGGCAATAGGTTTGGCATTGCAGGGAGCATTAGCAAACTTTGCTGGAGGAGCATTAATTATGATTTTTAAGCCTTTTAAAGTGGGTGAATTAATTGAAGCTCAAGGTGAAATAGGTGTAGTAAAAGAAATTCAAATATTTGTAACTAAAATTATTTCTGCAGGGAACCGATTGGTTATTATTCCAAACGGAATCTTATCGAATGGCACTATTAAAAATCATACAGCAGAAGGAAAATTACGTGTAGATTTAACTTTTGGAATAGGATATGATGAAGATATTAAAAAAGCGAAAGAGGTTTTTATGCAAGTGCTTACTAGTAATTCTAAGGTTTTGAAAGACCCAGCACCATCAGTAAACGTATCTGAATTGGCGGATAGTTCAGTTAATTTTGCGGTAAGACCATGGGTAACTCCTTCAGATTATTGGGATGTTTATTTTGAAATTACGGAAGAAGTAAAGTTGGCATTAGATAAAAACAACATCGAAATTCCATATCCTCACCAAGTTGAAATTAGAAAGTAAGGATGGTATTTGAATGATTTTTGATGTATTTTAGCATCAAAAAATAATTATATATGAAAATAATAAAAATTAGTATAGTTCTTTTAGGAATGTTGCTAACTAGTGTTGCTTTTTCACAAAGAACACCTGCTGAAGCAATACTACAAATAATTGGAAGTCGAACAAATTTGGAGACTCCCTCTGATGGAATTGAGGGGTCAATGTATATAGATCCTGAATTTAAGTATGCAAAATTTGCAGACCATAATGAAGATTTTTTGATGCGCTACAATGTGTATAGAGATTTTATGGAAGTAAAAATTAAGGATAGTGTTTTTGTATTGCCAAAAAATTTAAATTATAGTATAAGGTTTAGATACCCTGAAAAGGAATATAAAATTTTTCAGTTTGATGAAGGAAACACAGGATTGTTTGTAGTGGTAAAAGAAAAGGAATCAACTACTATATTAATTAAAGAAAGCATTAAAATAGCTCCAGAGCACCAGCCTAAAAATGGTTTTGATCAATATAAACCGCCTACTTTTAAAAGAGAAAGTGATAAGCTATATGTTGGTTATAAAAATAACACGGCTGAATTATTACCATCTAACAAAAGAGATATTTTAGCATTGTTTGGGGCTAAAGCTAAAGAGGTTGAAAGTCAAGCAAAAAAGATGAAATGGAATTTTAATAGGAATGGTGATTTAATAGAGATTTTTAATTACTATTATTCGCTTTCTTAATTACTTTTTTGAGGGTATTACAACAAAATCTTTTAAATAAAAAGGTTCAAAATAAGCGACATTTTCTATGTCGCTTTTTTTGTATTTATCATAAGATAGTTTTCCCATTTCTTTTGCTGAGGGAAATTTATTATCTATAAAAAAGGCATTTTTATGTGTAATAATTTCTTTGCACTTTTCTGCACCATCACCTAAAAAATAAACGGAACCATTGTTCAGGAATTCCTCAAATGAGTTTTCGTCAATAATCTCTGCCCAAACCTCTTTTTCAAAATCATTGGTTTTATTGAAAACAGCTGCGTACACTTCCATTCTTCTGGCATCTAATAGGGGGATTTTAACTCCTTCTTCAATTGAAATAGCTGTTGCCATTGCTTTTAAGGTATGAATAGAAATTAGCGGAATGTCTAAAGCAAAACAAAGTCCTTTTGCAGCCGAAACGCCAATTCTTAACCCCGTATAAGATCCGGGACCTTTACTTACAGCCACAGCTTTTAAATCAGCTACAGTAATTTTAGCTTCCTTAATAACGTTTGCTATAAATTCATGCAGTTTTTCAGCATGCGAATAGTCTCCATCATTTAATTCTTGCAAACTAATAATTTCGCCATTGTTAGCAATACTAACGGAACAATTTTTTGTAGCGGTTTCAATGTTTAAAATATATGCCAATGTTGTAAATTTTTATTGGCAAATATACTTAAAAGGAAGTGTTAAAAACAAAAACATCCAACTTTTGGTTGGATGTTTTGTAACTATTTGAGGATATTATTAGTCTGCAATAATGGATTCTCCATAATAAAATTTCAATACTTTAGTTTTAAAAATATAATCATATTTAGCTCTAATAATTCCACCTTCGGCATTTACAAAGCGATTGCGAACTAGATCAAAATCAAACTGCGTCATGGCACCAACATTGTAACTTTCTTGGGCATTTCTAAAAGCTTCTTTTTGCGCAATTAGTGATTTTTCTGCAGATTCAAATGATTTTGCAGCAGCTTTTGCATCATAATACGCTTTTTGAATAGTTTGCTGTAATTGTAATTTTTGATTTTCTAGTCCAAATTTAGAAATCTCATAGTTAATTTTTTGACGATTAACATTCGATTTTGTTTGGTTTCTGTTGAAAATAGGAATGTTTACATTAAAACTTACACCATACCCTAAATTGTCATCCAATTGTGTAAAGTAAGGGATGTTAGAATTGTTTTTTAAGTTAAATCCATAACCAGTTCCAACATTAGCGCCTAAACCAACTGATGGTAAAAAAGCTCCTTTTGCTATTTCTACAGACAAATCAGCTGTTTCAATATCTAATTCAGCCTTTTTAATTTCGGGTCTGTTAGTTAGCGCCTTTTGATACACATCTTCAGGGTTATTGTACAACATCCCAATAGAAGGGGAATCAACTTTTAACATTTCAATATCAAACCCAACAGGGCTAACTTGTAGCAATTGAGCTAAATCTAACAAAGCCAAATTCAAGGTGTTTTCATATAAAATTACCGTTTGTTCATCTGCAGCGGCAGTAGATTGTGCATTTAACAAATCTCCTTTTGG
>JAGPIQ010000207.1 GCA_018054895.1 Lutibacter sp.
ACACTCACCAATTTTGTTGAATATTTTGGTGCAGATCGTGCAATTTCGGTTTCTCGTGAATTAACAAAATTATACGAAGAAACTATCCGCGGAACTGTTGCTGAAGTATTGGAACATTTCACAAAAACAGCTCCAAAAGGAGAATTTGTTGTTGTTTTAGGAGGTAAAAAATAAACGACCTCAGCACTAAGCATACGAGGTGTTAAATTTCAAAAACTAATAAATTAACAGCCATTTTATGAAATGTCAACTAATATAATTTGAGAATAGCCAGTTTAGCAGATAAAAATTTAGTAGCTGAAATATTAGTTTCAGCTTTCTTATCCTTAAAAGAACGTAGTTCGGTTAATCTTGTAGTAAAGCAAGATAAAAAAAGAACTCAGCGGATGAGAGCTTTAATGGAATATCTGTTTGAAAAAGCAATTAGTTTTGGAGAAATTTATATTTCTGACAATGACAAAGCGTGTATTTTATTATTATTTCCTCATACAGAAAAAATTACTTCAAAAACAATTCTATTAAACATTCAGCTAGCTTTTAAATGCATTGGCATTGAACGTGTTTTTAGTGTTTTGAAAAGACAACGAATAACTAAGCGTAATTACCCCCCTAAAGGAAAATATATAATACCTTTAATAATGGGTGTTAATAATAATTGTAAGGGAAACGGAACAGCTGCTCGTTTAATGATTGAAGTTAAAAATTACTATAAAAATAATAAATTGCCTGTTATAGTGGATGCCGCCTCAATAAAAAATGTAAATCTTTATAAAAAATTTGGGTTTAACGTTTTTAAAGATGAAAAATCTTTAGGATTTCCTCTTTATTTTTTACGATTAAATTAAATTTCATAAAAAGCAATCATAAAAAAATTATTTATCTTCATCATCAATCCTGTTTTCAAAAATAATTCCACCTTTATACATTCCTTTTAAAAATGGATGAATTTCTTTCCCTAAATCTGTCAAACTATATTCAACTCTAGGTGGAACTTCTGGAAATATTTTTCTGTTTATTAAATTATCAGACTCTAATTCTTTCAGTTGTTTGGTAATCATGCGCTCACTAATATCTGGTAAAAGTCGCAACAATTCACTATATCTTCTATTTCCTTGAAAAAGATGTAAAATAATGGTGCTTTTTCGTTTTCCCTTTACAACATTTATAAAAGTGTCTATTGGACAATAACTTTTTTTCATTTTTTATCAGCTTTTAAACCCAGTATTTAAACAAAACAGCATAAAATGTTCGTAAGGGCACAATTTGTACGTTCTTGTTTACTACCTTTTATTGGTCGAAATTTGTAACAAATTTAATAAAAAAGAAAGAAATTATGATGAATGACAAATTAACCTTTAAAGCTTTTAGAGTTGAAGAGGAAAATGAAAAATTCACTTCAACAATAAAAGAAGTGCCTTTTGAAGACTTAAAAGAAGATGAATTACTAATTAAAGTTCATTATAGCTCATTAAATTATAAAGATGCCTTATCTGCAAGTGGAAATAAAGGAGTTACAAGAAACTACCCACACACACCAGGAATTGATGCTGTAGGTACTGTTGTTTTATCTACGTCCAATACATTTAAAATTGATGAAAAGGCACTTGTAACTAGTTACGATTTGGGTATGAATACCAACGGCGGTTTTGCAGAATATGTAAAAGTTCCAGCAAGTTGGGCGGTTAAATTACCTGAAAATCTTTCAATGAAAGAAGCTATGATTTTTGGAACCGCTGGTTTAACAGCAGGAATATCGGTTTTAAAATTAACTGAAACTGTAAAACCTAAAGCTGGAAAAATTATTGTTTCTGGCGCAACTGGAGGTGTTGGTTCATTAAGTGTGCTCCTTTTAAAAAAATTAGGGTACATAGTGGTGGTGGTAACTGGTAAAAAAACTGAAAAACAGTACTTTGAAGATTTAGGTGTTGAGGTAATTTTAAGAAAAGACTTTGAAGAACTACAAAACAAACCCTTATTAAAACCATTATTTGCTGGTGGAATTGATACGGTAGGAGGCGTTATTTTGGAAAATATTATAAAATCTGTAAACCCATTAGGAGTCATTACTTGTTGTGGAAATGTTGCTTCTCCAAAGCTTGATTTAACTGTATTTCCTTTTATTTTAAGAGGAATTTCCTTAATTGGTATCGATTCTCAAAATTACCCAATGAAATATAGAGAGCACGTTTGGAATAAATTAGCTAAAGAATGGAAATTTGAAAATTTAGAAGCGAATTGCACCACTATATCTTTAGATGAATTAAGTGAAAAATTAGACTTCATGTTAGCAGGAAAATTAAAAGGAAGAACCGTTTTAAAATTGGTTTAACACTTTGATTGAAATTATAAAAAAAGCCGAAGGAATTCAAATTTCTTCGGCTTTTTGATGTTATTTATTAAACTTGCTAGACAAGTCTTTTCCAAATTCCTTAAACCTTTCCAAAACGCTTTCAACTTCTTTTTCAACGGTTTCTAAAGTGCTTTCTTGTAAAAACGGATATCTATAATCCGTTGCTGGTACAAACGTTTCTTTTATAGTTCGGTTGCTTACCCAGCGTACTAAATTATAAATTGATCCAGCTTTATCATTTGTTCCAGAACCACGAGCACCTCCAAAAGGTTGTTGTCCTACTACTGCTCCCGTTGGTTTATCATTAATGTAAAAATTACCTGCCGCATTTTCTAATTTGTTAGTTGCAATATCAATTACGTATCTATCACCACTAAAAATAGCACCTGTTAATGCAAATTCACCTGTTTTATCCACCAAATCTAAGACATCCATCCATTTTTCATCTTCATAAATGTAAATAGTGATAATTGGCCCAAATAGTTCCGTACACATGGTTTCATACATTGGGTTTGTAGTGACTAAAACAGTTGGTTCAATAAAATAACCCACTGAATCGTCATAACCTCCACCAACAACTACTTCAACATCTGTATCCGCTTCTGCTTTATCTAAATACCCAGATAATTTTTTAAATGCTCTAGCATCGATTACTGAATTGATAAAATTTGTAGGATCTTCTGGAGTTCCAATTTTAAACGATTTTACATCTTTTATAACAGCTTCTTTAATTACAGGCCATAAACTTTTTGGTAAATAGGCTCTGGAAGCTGCGGAACATTTTTGCCCCTGGTATTCAAATGCTCCACGAGAAATAGCGGTTGCTACTTCCAAAGGGTTTGACGTTGGATGCGCCCAAATAAAATCTTTACCTCCTGTTTCTCCAACAATTCGAGGGTATGTTTTATATGTATTCATGTTTTTACCAATGGTTTCCCAAAAGCTATTAAAAACTGGCGTAGATCCTGTAAAATGCACTCCTGAAAAATCAGCACTATTCAACAATACATCCGTTATCATTGCAGAATTTCCTGTAACCATATTAATAACACCATCAGGTAAACCTGCAGCTTTAAATAATTCCATAATTACATACGCTGAATAAATTTGAGAACTTGCTGGTTTCCAAATAACAACATTCCCCATTAAAGCAGGTGCTGCTGGTAAATTTCCTGCAATTGCGGTAAAATTAAACGGCGTAATCGCATATACAAATCCTTCTAACGGACGGTATTCTGTTCTGTTCCAAATTCCCGGAGCTGATTCTGGTTGATTGGTAT
>JAGPIQ010000089.1 GCA_018054895.1 Lutibacter sp.
ACATTTTATTTCATTCTTAAAGTCCTATATTTGTTGAAATTAATTAAATAAAACCCTAAAAAATGGCAACCAACAGAACTTTTACAATGCTGAAACCAGACGCTATTGAAAATGGACACATTGGAGCGATCCTTGAAAAAATAACAGCTTCAGGCTTTAAAATTATTGCTTTAAAAATGACACGCTTAAGCATTGCTGACGCCAAAGAATTTTATGCAATTCATAGTGAAAGACCTTTTTTTAATGATTTAGTAGGTTTTATGACATCTGGTCCAATTGTGGCTGCTGTCCTAGAAAAAGAAAACGCTGTAGATGATTTTAGAGCCTTAATTGGTGCTACAAATCCTGAAGATGCTGCGGAAGGAACTATTCGTAAAATGTTTGCTGCTTCAATGAGTAAAAATGCAGTACATGGTTCTGATAGTAATGAAAATGCAGCTATTGAATCGAACTTTCATTTTTCTAGAAGAGAAATTTTTTAAGAAATTGAAGTGGAACTAGGCCAACATAATTTTCGAAATTAAGTTTTCGCCTAATTCTTCATTCATCATTTTTACAATTTTTTCTTTACCATAACTTAACTCTTCACGTAAAACTGAAGATTTAAGTTTTACAATTAATGTCTTGTTTTGCAAATCAACACTGTGCGTGTAGGATACTACTCCATTCCCCATTAATTTTGCCCAAGCATCTTGTACAGATAATTTATTGATTCCTTTTGTCAAGTTATTTTCTTTAATAACATCTTTCATTAAATCTTGTAAAGAATAAACTTCGTTTTGACGTTTTGCCATTATAATTGAAATATTTTATACGGTTGTTGTGTTGTTTTTACTATTTCTTCGGTACGTTGTTTATTGGTATCACTTATAAATAACTGACCAAATTCATCGTGATTTACCAAATTTATGAGTTGTTTCACTCTGGAATCATCCAATTTATCAAAAATATCATCCAATAATAAAATAGGTTTTATATTCGATTTTGCTTTAATAAAATCGAATTGTGCTAGCTTCAATGCTATCAAATATGATTTCTGTTGCCCTTGAGAACCAAATTTTTTAATAGGATATTCGTCAATTTCAAAAACCAAGTCATCTTTATGAATACCTGCACTTGTATATTGCAGCACTCTATCTTTTTCTAAATGCTGTTCAAACAACGTCATAAAATCAGTTTCATGCAATTGCGACTTATACACTAAATTTACTTGTTCTTTGCTGTTTGAAATCACTTTATACCGTTCATTAAAAATTGGAATAAACGCATTTAAAAACTGATTCCTTTTTTCAAAAATTTCTTCACCATATAATTTTAACTGCTCATTATATACAATCAAATTTACTTTATCAAAAGTTCTATTGAGTGCGAAATATTTCAACAATGAATTTCGTTGCGCCAATACCTTATTATATTTCAGCAACACATGTAAATAACTGGCATCTGATTGAGAAATAACATTATCTATAAATTTTCGTCTGGTTTCACTTCCTTCCACTATTAAATCTCTATCAGCAGGTGAAATTATTACCAAAGGCAAACAACCTATATGATCTGAAAATTTTTCATAAATTTTCCCATTTCTCTTAATCACTTTTTTGTGACCTCGTTTCAAACTACAGACTATAGATTCCGTTTTATTGTTAATAGCATAACCACCTTCAATCATAAAAAAGTCCTCATTATGACGAATATTTTGAGTTGCAACGGAATTAAAGTAACTTTTAGCAAAGGATAAATAATAAATCGCATCCAAAACATTGGTTTTCCCAACGCCATTTTCACCGACAAAACAATTTATTTTACCCTCAAAATCAAAGGATTGAGACTCGAAGTTTTTAAAATTAACAAGGGTTATTTTTTCTAGATACATTCATTTTTTTTGAAAGTTTAAAATTATTGAAAAAATATGATAATTTAGGTACAATTGCATTTTTACTTTCCAATTAAAAACGCTAATTTTGCGCCTACAAATTTTTGAATACATGGCAACATATAAAAAGACATCAAGTAAAGTAAAGAAAACTCAAGAAGGAGTTGAAGATCATTCAACTACTGCAGAGGTTTTTAGTACCTTAGATGAGACAGCTTCAAGATCAGAGCGATGGGTTTTAAAAAACCAAAAAATCATTTTAATCGCATTAGGTGCAATTGTGGTTTTAATTTTAGGCTACTTAGGATATACTAAATATATTTTAGGTCCTAAAGAAAAGGAAGCTGCAAATGAATTAGCATTCCCAAAAGCTTATTTTGAAGAAGCTATGACAAATTCAGTAGCTGCGGATTCATTATTTACCTTGGCATTGAATGGTGCTGATGGAAAATTTGGATTTATTGATATTGCTGATGATTATAGTGGGACAAAAGCAGGAAACTTAGCAAATTACTATGCTGGTCTTTCTTTCTTAAAAACAAAAAAATACAAAGAAGCTATCGATTATTTAGAAGATTTTTCTTCTAAAGACGAATTATTAGGCCCTATTGCTAAAGGTGCAATTGGTGATGCTTTTGCAGACATCAACCAACCTAAAGACGCATTAGAATACTATTTAAAAGCAGCTGATGCTAAAGATAATAACTTTACTTCTCCTTTATTTTTATTCAAAGCAGGAAATACAGCTATAGAATTAGGTGATAATTCAAAAGCTTTAGAAATTTTTAATAAAATTAAAGAAAACTATCCTTTATCTGACGAAGCAAAAGATATTGAAATTTATATCAACAAAGCAACGTTTGCATCGGAAAAATAAAAAACATGGCCACAACAAATTTATCAGTATACGATAAAGCAACAATCCCAAATTCGAAAAATTTTCGGTTTGGGATTGTTGTTTCAGAATGGAATCCAGAGATCACTGAAAACTTATTTTTAGGAGCTCAAGATGCATTTTTAGACAATGGAGTCGCTACAGAAAATATCATTCGTTGGAATGTTCCTGGAAGCTTTGAATTGATTTACGGATGCAAAAAAATGATTGAAACACAACAATTAGATGCTATTATTGCCATTGGAAACGTAATTCAAGGGGAAACCAAACATTTCGATTTTGTGTGTGAAGGTGTAACCCAAGGTATTAAAGATTTAAATATTAAATATGACATACCTGTTATATTTTGTGTTTTAACGGACAATACAAAAGATCAATCTTTAGCTAGATCTGGAGGTATTCACGGAAATAAAGGTGTTGAATGTGCTATTGCCGCTATTAAAATGGCTGCTTTAAGACAGTTTTAACAACACTCTTTCTCAAAAAACTTGACCGTAATTTAATAATTCAGTATTTTTGAAGTACGATTAATTTATATTTATGTTTGGCAAACTTTTTCAACCAAGATCTCATTACGTTTTTAACTACAAACCTCGTTATTATGACGAGCGTAAAGAACGTTTGCAAAAGTTAGAGAATCAATACCTAAAAAATGAAGATGCTGATGAAGATGTTGCTACGCTACATTTAACAAAAAATAACTTGCGTAACGATTGGGTAAAAAACAAAAGAAGCGCTACGGATAAGTCTACAAATTTACGTTTAGCAATTATTATTACTATTTTAGTAGGCATTGTTGCCTACATTTTTGAAATACACAAATTAATTTAATGGCAGATATCATTCAGCTTTTGCCAGACCACGTTGCGAATCAAATTGCTGCCGGGGAGGTTGTTCAGCGACCAGCATCCGTAGTGAAAGAATTACTAGAAAATGCCATTGACGCAGGTGCTAACTCAGTTAAATTAATTATAAAGGATGCTGGAAAAGCTCTTATCCAAATAATTGATGATGGAAAAGGCATGAGTCCTACGGATGCGCGTTTGAGTTTTGAACGCCATGCGACTTCTAAAATTAAAAAAGCTGAGGATTTATTCAATTTACACACCAAAGGATTTAGAGGCGAAGCATTAGCTTCCATAGCTGCCATTGCACACGTTTCCTTAAAAACAAAACAAGAAAACGAACAACTAGGCACCAGTATTAAAATTGAAGGAAGCACCATTGTTTCGCAAGAATCATCGGCTTCTCCAAAAGGGACATCCATTGCTGTCAAAAATTTATTTTACAATATTCCAGCGCGCCGTAATTTTTTAAAATCGAATACTATTGAAACCCGCCATATTGTAAATGAGTTTCAGCGTGTTGCTTTGGCACATCCAACCATTGCTTTTTCATTTTACCATAATGAAAGTGAAATTTACAATTTAGCAAGTGGTAATTTACGTCAGCGAATTGTGGCTATTTTTGGAAAAAAAACCAATGAAAAATTAGTGCCAATTCAAGAAACTACTGATATAGTTGAAATTACTGGATTTGTAACAAAACCTGAATTTGCAAAAAAGAAAAAAGATGAACAATTCTTTTTTGTGAATGATCGTTTTATAAAAAACGCCTATTTAAATCACGCTGTTTCAAGTGCTTTTGAAAATTTATTACCGTACGGAAGTTACCCTTCCTACTTTTTGTTTTTATCAGTTCCCACAAATAGTATTGATATAAATATTCACCCAACAAAAACTGAAATCAAATTTGATGATGAAAAAACGTTGTATGCCATTCTTCGTTCAACCATAAAACACAGTTTAGGTCAATTTAATGTGGCGCCAATTTTGGATTTCGACAGAGATGCCTCTATGGATACACCGTATCAATACAACGGAAAATCGGCTTCAACGCCAAAAGTAACCGTTGACCCTAACTTCAACCCTTTTAAAACTGAAAAACAAGGAGCTACTAGCTTTGCTTTTAAACGAGAAAAAGCGGTAGAATGGGAAAGTTTGTACAACGGAATTGACATAAAAGATATTGAAGTTGAAACTACGAACTTAAATTCTTGTCTTTTTATTGAAGAAAAAACAAACAATAAGACATATCAAGTTCATAATAAATATATTGTAAGTAGTATAAAATCGGGTATTGTTTACATCAATCAACAAGCAGCGCATCAACGTATTTTATACGAAGAATATTTAGAAAATTGTACTGTTGGCGAAGCTATGAGTCAGCAATTACTATTTCCTGTAGAACTTTCATTTTCAAAAACAGACATTGCTTTAATTATTGAAATAAAAGAAGATTTAGAAAGTATTGGATTTCAATTTGACAGAATTTTAGCAGATTCAATCGTAGTTTCTGGAATGCCAGTAACAATTATAGAAAGTCAAATATCTATAATTATTGAACAATTATTAGACGATATAAATAACGATATCCCTGATGCTAATTTTAGTCAGTTAGATTTAATGGCTAAAAGCTTGGCAAAAAGCTTAGCAATTAAAACGGGCACACGATTGGATGTAAAAGAACAAGAAGATATTGTAAACAAATTGTTTTTATGCCGACAACCTGATATATCACCTTTCGGTAAAAAAACGTTTATTACTATAAATATTGATGAAATAGATAAAATGTTTACCCATTAAACATTCTTAAATTAAAATTATGGATAGAATTACAGAGGCTGTTAAACACCTCATCATTATAAATGTCATTTTTTTTATTGTACCGCAGTTTTTACCAAATTTAGGTTTAGACAGTCTTTTTGCATTGTATTTTCCTGAAAATGAAAAATTTGGATTTTGGCAATTTGCAACACACATGTTTATGCACGGTGGTTTTGCTCATATTTTATTTAACATGTATGGTTTATGGGCATTTGGTACGCCTTTAGAGCAAATGTGGGGACGTAATAAATTTTTATTCTTTTACTTTTCAGCAGGTTTAGGTGCTGGAGCCATTTACACGTTGGTAAACTACTATCAATTCAATAGTACTTTTAATCAATTAGTTTCCCTTGGTTTAACAAGTACTGATATTCAAAATATATTAAATACAGGAAGTTATAATAATATGATTTTGGAACATGTTTCTGAAACTCAATTATCAGAATTTTACGCCACCTACCACACACCAGCCGTTGGTGCTTCTGGTGCTATTTATGGTGTTTTAGTGGCTTTTGGAATTGCATTTCCTGATGCTAAATTGGCACTGATATTTTTACCCGTCCCAATTGCAGCAAAATATTTTATTCCATTAATTATTTTGGGAGATTTGTTTTTTGGAATGACTAAATATTCTATAGGAAATGTCGCACATTTTGCGCATATTGGAGGGGCCTTAATAGGCTTTATTATTGCTTGGTATTGGAAGAAAAATCAATTTAATAGGTGGAATTAGCTTGAAAATTATAGAAGACATAAAATACGCTTTTAGAAATGCAAACGTAGCAGAAAAAATAATTTACATAAATGTAGTCTTATTTTTAGTTACGGTGCTTTTTTCTGGTTTTGTAAATGAATGGTTTGCTTTACCTACAGATTTCAATTCATTTGTATCAAAACCTTGGACACTAATTACCTATGCCTTTATTCATAATGGCTTACTCCACATACTTTCCAACTTAATTATACTGTATTATATTGGAAATCTGTTTTTAAATTTCTTCAACCCTAAGCAATTTATAAACTGCTACTTTTCGGGAATTATTTTTGGAGGAATTGCTTTTTTATTGAATTATTACCTAACTGGAAAAACAGGATTACCACTTGGAGGAGCATCTGCTGCTGTATCTGCTATATTTATTGCTATTGCGACTAAAATACCACGTTATGCACTGCAATTGCGCTTTATTGGAAGTGTAGAATTATGGGTATTAGCCGCCATTTGGATTGTTTTAAGTATTTTACAATTGGCAACTATAGACAATGGTGGCGCAATTGCACATGTAAGCGGTGCTTTAATTGGTTATTTATATGCTTCCTTTTTGAATAAAGGCTTGGATATTGGAAAATGGACAGCACCTATTTTTGGTTCAGCATCTAATTTATTTCAACAACAAAAGAAATCGCCTTTAAAAACGGTGTATAAATCTTCTACCAAAAATTTTACTGATGAAGTTTCAAAAACCAAACAACGCAAAATTGACGATATATTAGATAAAATAAGCAAATCCGGATACGATAGTTTAAACGCTGAAGAAAAAGAATTTTTATTTAGAGCAGGTAAAAAATAGCATGAAAAATCTTTCATTTATTGATAAAATTTTATTTTTTCTAAATTCACTTTTAGCGGCTATTTCTTTGGTTGCTTTTTTAAGCTATTTTGTTTCTCCTGTGAAAGTACCATTAGTTTCATTTATTGGTCTTTCAATACCTTTTTTATTGTGCTTAAATATTGTATTCATTCTTTTTTGGGCTATTAAATTAAGACGACAATTTTTACTTTCTACCATCGTATTATTAATTGGAATTCAATACGTTTCAAAATTTTACAGTTTTACTGAAAGCAACATTATTTTAAATGATGATATAAAAATAATGACGTATAATGTGCGAATGTTTAATTTATACAAGTGGATTGTTGAGGATGGTGTAGACCAAGAAATATATGATTTTATTAATGAAGAAAAACCTGATATATTGTGTATTCAAGAGTTTGATCCGAAAGCAGATTTAGGCTTTAAATACGCTTATAAATTTACTAAAAAAAGCGAAAAGAACGGAAGGTTCGGACATGCTATTTTTTCCAACTTTAAAATTATAAAATCTGGCGCGTTGGATTTTGAAAATTCAGGAAACAATACCTTATTTGCAGATATTGTGAAAGAAAAAGACACCTTTCGTGTATATAATGTGCACTTAGAATCGTTACATATCAATCCGAAAAAAGAAACATTCGACCAAGAAAATACAGAAAAGTTACGAATTAGAATTGGGAATTCCTTTAAAAAACAGGCAGAGCAAGTTAGCCAAATTCTTCAACATCAATCTGAAACTCACTACAAATCTATCATTTGTGGAGATTTTAACAACACTGCTTTTTCGTTTATTTACAAACAATTGAAACGCGATAAAAATGACGCTTTTGAAGTAGCTGGTGAAGGTTTTGGTAAAACATACGATTTTGAATTCCCTTTACGAATCGATTTTATTTTAACAGATAAAAAAATTACCGTGAACAATTTCAAAACTTATAATGTAAACCTTTCGGATCATTTTCCAATTATGGCACGTATTAATTTTCTTCCAACAGAAGAACCTATCAGTTTTCAGCCAAACTGATAAACATCAGTATAACAAATTAGTAATATTCTTAAATTACGTCACTTTTTAAATTTACATCTATATGAAAAAATGTTTTTCAATTTTATTTCTGTTCTTAGTTACAATTAGCTTTTCTCAAGAAAAAGAAATCTCCTTAGAAGATTCGGTTTTGGGTTATTACAAAGGGTTGTATCCTACATCATTATACAATTTAAAATGGATTGATCAGACGGATAATTACGTGTTTTTGAAAGATAATAGTTACGTTTTATCGAATGCATCAACAAACAATAGCTTTAAAAATATTTCTTTTGAAGAAGTTCAAAAGTCATATGAATCCTTAAAAAGATTGCCTTATATTCAAGAAATTGATGCAACAACCTTGTATTTTAATACTGGGAATTCCATTGAAGGTTATAATTATGTAGAAGGAAAACCTGTTTCGTTCATTCAATTAATTGAAGACGCTGCGAATACAGAATTCAACTTAAAAGCGAAAGCAATTGCATATACTATTGACAATAACTTATATATTGGAACTGCAAGCGATTCAAAAATTGCTATAACTGCTATTGAAGATGAAAATATAGTATCTGGACAAGCTATTCATAGAAGTGAATTTGGAATTACCAAAGGAACTTTTTGGAGTCCGAATGGTACTTATTTAGCATTCTACCAAAAAGATGAAACCAACGTTACCAATTACCCTTTGGTGGACATTAACTCCTACCCTGCAAGTTTAAAAAACATAAAATACCCAATGGCTGGTGGAAAAAGTGAACAAGCTAAAATTGGTATTTATAATTTAGCTTCAAAAAAATTAATTTATTTAACAATTGATACTACCGACGAACATTATTTAACAAACCTTTCCTGGTCGCCTGATGAAAAGTATGTGTTTATTGCGGAAGTAAATAGAGGTCAAAATCATTTTTATTTCAATAGATATTCTGTTGAAACAGGAAAAAAAGTAAACACCATTTTTGAAGAAAAAAATGACAAATGGGTGGAGCCAGAACACACTGCTGTTTTTACACCAAACAGTACAACCAACTTTTTATGGTTGAGCGAACGTGATGGTTTTATGAATTTATACGAATACACTACGGAAGGAAAATTGGTAAAACAATTGACTAAATTTAAATGGGTAATTAAAGAAATTTTAGGATTTAGTTCCAATGGAAAGGATGTGTATATTTCTGGAACAGGAAACGACGGAAGAGAAACACACACCTTTAAAGTAAATTTAAAAACTGGAAAACACATTCAACTAACAAAATCCGCTGGAACACATAATAGCGCATTAAGTGCCCATGGAAATTATATGGTTGACCAATATAGCAGTTTAACAACTCCAAATAATATTGATATTATTGACTTAAATAAAAACAAATCGACTTCTATTTTAATTGCAAAAAACCCTTTAGAAGGTTATAAAGTAAGTAGCACAGAATTTGGTAGCATTAAAGGTGTTGATGGCACTGAATTATACACACGGTTATTAAAACCTGCAAATTTTGATCCTTCAAAAAAATATCCAGTATTAATTTATGTGTATGGAGGTCCTCACGCTCAAATGAACACCAATTCATGGTTAGGTGGTGCTAATTTATGGATGAATATATTTGCTACAAATAATGATTATTTAGTTTTCACCGTTGATAATAGAGGTTCTGAAAACAGAGGTTTTGCTTTTGAAAGTATCATTCACAGACATTTAGGTGATCGAGAAATTGAAGATCAATTGAGTGGTGTAGATTATTTAAAATCGCTTCCTTTTGTAGATGCGAACAGAATTGCCGTGAATGGTTGGAGCTTTGGTGGATTTATGACCAGCAGTTTAATGCTGCGTAACCCAGGCGTATTTACAACAGCAGTTGCAGGTGGTTCCGTAACCGATTGGAAATATTATGAAGTGATGTATGGAGAACGTTATATGGACACACCACAAGAAAACCCTGAAGGGTATGAAAATGCACGTGTAAATAAATATATTGCTAATTTAAAAGGAAAACTATTGTTAATTCATGGAAGTGTGGATCCTGTAGTTGTACCTCAACATAGTATGACAGTATTACAGGAAGCTGTAAAACAAAAAGTTCAATTGGACTTTTTTACGTACCCAATGCATGAACATAACGTTGGAGGCTATGATCGAGCACATTTAATTGAAAAAATGATGCAATATATTATTGAAAATAATAACTAATTTTTATGTCTGGAAAATCGTTTATTCTTGTTACAATACAATTTTCTAGTTTTATATATTTTGGAATAACGGGAAATCTTTTTAGTGAAGGTTTCCTGTTTCTTTTTCAATTAGCAGCAATTTTTATAGGTTTATGGGCTATAGTAGTGCTAAAAATTGGGAATTTTAATATTCAGCCAGAGGTTAAAAGTACTGCCGTATTTATTAAAAAAGGACCTTACAAAATTATTAGAAATCCCATGTATTTATGCATTCTTCTTTTTTTTGGAATTGCTGTGAACCACTCCTACTCCACCATTAGATTAACTATTTTCTTAATACTTACCACTTCGCTTTTATTGAAAATATTTTCAGAAGAAAAATTTCTGAAAGAAAAATTCAGCAATTCATACAACGTTTACAAGCAACAAACGTATCGATTAATTCCGTATGTTTTTTGAGAATTTAATTCTGAAGATATACAAATAGTCGAAAATTCCTGTTTTCCACAAAAAACAAAAGCTCCTAAAAAAGGAGCTTTTTAATTGTTATTTATTTTATTACTTCAAAATAGTTTAACTACAGCCACCTTTAATTTTAACAGCTTTTACTTTTATTGGTGCCGATAAATTTTTAAGTGCTTCAGCCAAAACATTCATTTTAGTAGTTAAATCTCTTCTGTAAATATAGGTGTCTAATTCATTTTTTAAATCACTACTTGGCGCTTTTAAATTCGCTGAAAATTGTTGTCTGAATTTATTGGGATTATCCGTCAAAATAAAATTTTCAGAGTCTCCTAAATGCTGAGCCCACAAATACGTTTCTTTTACTAAACTTTCTTTATCCGCATAAAAATAATTCGTTTTTAAATTTTGTGTAAATATTTTATGCCATTCTCTTTTTCCAAGATCTTTAAACGGAATATTAATTGACATTGGCAAATGATACGCTTTATATTCCTCTGGTGTACGAACGTCAATTATATTAATTCTATAATAATTGTTAGCAATTTCAAAAGCAAGAGCGTCTGAATCAACTTCATTAAAAATAGTATTTTGTAATATTTTGGGATCTTGGATTCTTTTGGCTATAACTTCCTCTTTTGATGGCGTTAATGAAATAAATATCAATGTTAAAAAAGCTAAAGAAATTCCAGAAACGTATACAATTATTTTCTTTTTAGAAAATCTTGTTTCTTGTTTATTTACTTTATCTTCAATTTTATGTGTAAAATAGAAAGCTATAAAAGCAACTGCTGTAAGCGTAAATCCAAAGGCTAATTTAGACATTCCTAATTGTTCATTAATAAGTACAGGCCCCCAATTTTCAGCTAAATAAATATCTTTAAAAAACGGATATGCTTCAGCAAACACAACCACTCCTAGCACTGAACCAAAAACAAAAGCTAACCCATCTATTTTACCAATAGATGCAGCGCAAACGCTTGTACCAGGGCAAAATCCTCCAATAATAAAGCCTAAGCCCATAATGGCTCCACCTATTAATGCCGACCATAAAAAAGTAGGATTTATATATATTAAACTTACATCTAAAAATCCGAAATGTGCTAATAACAACACACCAATCATACCAGTAACTCCAGCTGTAAAAAATACTTTAAGAACTGTAAAATCGTTACCGTAAAATAAACCTACTAATTTTTTTGTGGAAGAAAACCCTGCTTGTTCCAATGCAAAACCAAAACCAATGCCCGATATAAGTGCTATGATAAGGTTGAATTCGTTACTGATGATATAAGGTACTAATGGTCCCATAGTCTATATTATTTTAACCAAAGATTTCTAAAAAAATAGGCAAATGC
>JAGPIQ010000090.1 GCA_018054895.1 Lutibacter sp.
AGAAAAGGAGAAGAGCAAATTGAAGGAAAACCGATATATAAATTATTGGCAGGAAAGGACGATAACAAAGATCAATCGTATTTTTTATGTCAATTATCGCAAGAGCAATTGTCGAAAGCATTGTTTCCAATAGGTGAATTAACAAAACCGGAAGTTCGTAAAATAGCCGCTGAACAAGATTTAATTACTGCGGATAAAAAAGATTCTCAAGGATTATGTTTTATTGGAAAAGTTCGTTTACCTGAATTTTTACAACAAAAATTACAACCCAAAGAAGGTGTAATTGTACAAATTCCAGAAAACTCTTCATTGTATTTAGAAACTATTCCAACTTTTAATTCAAAAGAAGATGAATTGGCTTATTTTTCTAAAAAAATAGCATATTCTCTAAAAGATGGAAAAGTAGTAGCGAAACATCAAGGAGCACATTATTTTACCAAAGGTCAGCGAAAAGGGTTGGCTGTTGGAGGTACAAAAGAACCTTTGTTTGTAATTGATACGGATGTGGTAGAAAATGTAATTTATACAGGAGAAGGTAAAAATCATAAAGGGTTATATAGAAATGTATTGTTTGTCAGTAAAGAGGAAACTCATTGGATACGGACTGACTTAGCTCTAAAAGCAGGAGAGCAATTAACTGTTTTAGCAAGAATTAGATATAGACAACCTTTGGAAAAAGCAACTCTGTTTATGGTAGAAAGTGGGTTGTATGTGGAATTTGAGAATCCACAATCAGCTATTACCGAAGGGCAATTTGTAGCTTGGTATCATGAAGATGAATTGTTAGGCTCAGGAGTTATAAGTTAAGTGTTAATCCTATAAAAAGTTGAAAAACAATGTTGAAATTTAAAGTCTTCGTACTGTTTTTAGTTGTTTTTTCAACCATCAATGCGCAAACTGAAGATGCGTGGATTTATTTTAAGGATAAACCAAGTAAATCTACTTTTTTAGCAGCACCATTAACTATGTTGTCTCAGCGATCGTTAGATAGAAGAACCAAATATGCTATTCCAGTGGATGAAAAAGATGTTCCAGTTGAAACTACATATATCACTCAAATTTCAGAAGCAAACGGAATAACAGTAAAAGCGAAATCCAAATGGCTGAATGCCGTTCATGTACAGGGAACTCAACTAAATATTCAAAATTTAAAATCTCTTAGTTCAGTTTCTTATATTGAATTTGCCAATAAAAGTTTAGGTGTTTATTCGAAATCTCAGGAGCAAATAATTTCAAAATCCGGAAAAGATAAATTGAAATACACCACCGATTTTAATTATGGTCAGGCAGCAAATCAACTAAAAATGTTAAAAGGGGAAATACTCCACGAACATAATTTTTCAGGAAGTGGAATGTATATTGCTATTATGGATGCTGGCTTTCCGGGCGTAAATACATTTTCTCCTTTTCAAAGAATCCGTGATAATAATCAAATTTTAGGAGGATACGATTATGTGAATAGAAACGCTACTTTTTATACAGGAAATTCACATGGAACGTCAGTATTATCAACCATTGCTGGTTATGTAGATAATCAGTTTGTGGGTACGGCACCTGATGCCAGTTTTTATTTGTTTATTACAGAAGATAATGATAATGAAGTGCCTTTAGAGGAAAGTTTGTGGGTAGAAGCTGCGGAAGAAGCAGATCGATTAGGGGTTGATGTACTTACCACTTCATTAGGATATTCAGTGTTTTTTGATGAAGCTAAATATAATTATACTTATAGTGCTATGGATGGAAAAACGGCTTTTATTACTCGTGGAGCTGAAATTGCATTTTCACGAGGAATGTTGTTGGTAAATTCTGCTGGAAATGAAGGGGATGATCCATGGCATTATATGAATGCACCCGCTGATGCGCCTTCGGTTTTAAGTATTGGAGCTGTAAACGCAACAGGTGTTATAGCGAGTTTTAGTTCGTTTGGACCCACTGCAGATAATAGAGTAAAACCAGATGTTTGTGCGCAAGGTGCCAGTGTATATGTAATTAATTCAGCAGGAACTATAGCAACATCAAATGGAACCTCGTTTTCAGGGCCTGTAATGGCTGGTATGGTAACTTGTTTATGGCAAGCTTTTCCAAATAAAACCAATGCGGAAATTACTCAGCTAGTAAAAGAGTCGGCACATTTATATAACAATCCAACAGCTCAAGAAGGTTATGGCATTCCGAATTTTGAAGACTTATATAACAAATTATTGTTAGAAAAAGAAGTAGCAAGAGTTTTAGAAGCATTAGTTTATCCGAATCCAACTTCTGATGAATTGCTATTTACAATGCCAGAAGAAGTAGTGTCAATAGATGTAGCTGTTTTTGATACTTTAGGTAAAATAATTCTTCAAAAAGAAATAAAACAAAACGACCCAGTTTTAAATATTCAGCAGTTATCCAACGGGTTATATGTTGTTCAAATAAAACATGGAAATATTCATAAAACAGTTAAAATAGTTAAGAAATAATGAAAACTTCAATAACAACATTATTTAATATAGAATACCCAATTATTCAAGGAGGAATGGTTTGGAATAGCGGATGGAAATTAGCTTCAGCAGTCAGTAATGCAGGAGGTTTGGGATTAATTGGAGCAGGTTCAATGTATCCAGAAGTGTTACGCGAACACATTCAAAAATGTAAAAAAGCAACAACAAAACCATTTGGTGTTAATGTGCCCATGTTATATCCAAATGTTGAAGAAATATTAAAAATAATAGTAGAAGAAGGAGTGAAAATTGTGTTTACTTCCGCAGGAAATCCAAAAACTTGGACACCTTATTTAAAACAAAACGGAATTACAGTCGTTCATGTAGTGAGTAGTGTGAAGTTTGCCTTAAAATCGGAAGAAGCTGGAGTTGATGCAGTTGTAGCAGAAGGTTTTGAAGCTGGAGGACATAATGGTAGAGAAGAATCGACTACGTTAACGTTAATTCCAATGGTAAAGGAAAAGTTAACCATTCCGTTAATTGCGGCAGGAGGAATTGCAACAGGACGTGGAATGTTAGCCGCCATGGTGTTGGGTGCAGACGGTGTTCAAATGGGAAGTCGTTTTGTTGCTAGTGAAGAATCTTCGGCTCATATTAATTTTAAAAATGAGGTGATAAAAACAGCGGATGGCGATACGTATTTAACCTTAAAAGAATTGGCACCGGCTCGTTTGATTAAAAATAAATTTTTCAACGATTTACAAGAAATCTACGCTCAAAATCCTTCAAAAGAAGCGTTAAAGGAAAAATTAGGAAGAGGTAGAGCTAAATTGGGAATGTTTGAAGGTGATTTAGAGGAAGGTGAATTAGAAATTGGGCAAGTTGCAGGACTTATACATGATATAAAACCAGTAGCCTCCATTATAGAAGAAATTATACAAGAGTTTGAAACTGTTAAAAAGTCGTTTTGTTAAAATAAACTTTATAATAATTTCAACTAAAAATAAAATAAACATATCGTGAAAAATTTTAAACTCTTATTCATAGGGTTGATACTAACTTTAAATTTGTCTGCTCAGGGAAGTCGAAGAGCTATGCACTTAACAGGAAAAATAGCAGATAATATTCCAATTAAAATGACATTGACCTTTCAAGGGAATGATGTTTTAGGTTACTATTACTATGAAAAATATCATAGAAATATACTAGTAGAAGGTAAATTGAACGGAACTACAATTTCGTTGAATGAAATCCCAGATTATGAGAATGAATTTAATATGGGTTTTAAAGGAGCTATTAGTGGATCCTCGTTTTCTGGAGAATGGATTGATAAAAATAAAAAGAAAGCGTCTCATTTTAATTTAAAAGTGGACTCAGATAAAAAGTTGCTGGTTGATAGTAAAACTGCTAGTTTAGAAGGGGTTTATAAAAATGTAAACAGTTCTGCAACTTTTCAAAGTTCAATAAGGTTACAAAATATTAGTCATGAATTGTTCTTTTTTGAAATATCAAATGGTACAAAATCTGGCTGCATAGGATATTTAAAAGGTTTAATTGCTTTAAATGATTTGAAAAAAGGTGTTTTTGCAGGTGATTCATGTGATGAGCTTGCTTTTCAAATAATTAATAAAAAGATAATTCTGACAGAAAAATCTTGTGATTTACACGGTATGTCTTGCCCTTTTGAAGGAACGTATAATTACGTAGAGAAGCCTTAGCGAGGTATAGTGATAAACTCGATAATACAACACTAAGGCTTTTATGAAGTAAAGGGAATAAGCTGTTTAATTAATAACAATTTTTAACGTTTGAATTGCATTTAAAGTTTCAACTTTTAAAATATAAATACTTTGTTGTAATTGCTCAAGCGAAATTTCTTTTCTGATTTTTGAAGTTTCAAATACTTTTTGTCCTAATAAATTATACACTTCAATAGTTTTTATTTCGTTTAAATTTTTGGTGTTTTTGAATAATAAAATATTATTAGAAACATAGAAATTACTTTCTGCTGTATTTTCTATTTTATCAATATTTAAAGTGTTTTTTGTGTACAAACTAAAAACTTCAGCAGTCGTAAGCGCAGATTTATAAATTTTTAAATCATCAATTGAACCATTAAAAAATTCGGCGCCTGGTCTTGCTCCAATAGTTAAAGCATTAGTTATTAATCCATAAGGACTTGAAGCGGAAGTGTGGCTAGTAAGTACATTATTTATATACACTTTTTTAGTGTTGTCTGTTTCTGAAACAACGACTATATGATTCCATTGATTGACATTTAATGGAGAAGAATTTGTGTTTGCAAAATCCTTATATTCAAATTGAAGGTAACCCGTAGATTTTGTTCGAAGTAAGTAATTTGTTTTGGATGTGTAATTGGATTTTCCTAAAACCATGGCATCAATTAGCGTAGTGGGTTTTACCCAAACCGAAATTGACAATTCGTTTTCTGAATTTAGAATATCGTTATGTGCAATTGTAATAATATCATTTCCATCAAATTCATAGGCGCTATCAACATTTCCAAATCTATCCGTTGTTAATGTAGCTCCGTTTACTGTTCCGTGGTTTCCATTACCACTTTCGTCATTTGCATTTCCATTAAAAGGGTAGTCGGCAACAAGGTTTTTAGGTGTACAATTATAACCAGCTACCGAGTCTGTTGCAGCATCCATATTGGTTAAAGTTCCATTATTGTTATTTCCAGATAAATCATTAACTACAGTACCTGTTCCTTCTTCAAATTGCCAGAGCATAATCAAGCCGCTTTCATTTCCTTGTAAACATTTATTGTAATTTGTTAATATTTCAGTATTGGTTCTTATGGTGTTCCAAACTCTAACTTGGTCAATTGTTCCTTTAAAATTTTGTGAAAGTGTATAATCTGCTCCAGCGCCTATTACAATTCTACTGTTTGAAGTAGATGAATTATAGGTTAGGGTTGAAACCAGCATACCATCTAAATATATTTTGGAGCCATTTAAAACACCGAGGTCAAATGAAAATGCTACATGATGCCAAGCATCATCGGCTAAATTGAGGGAGGTTTCGGTCTTAGAGCCGTTAGACCAATCATAAACTGCTATAGCATTGTTATACAGAAAAATTCCGTATTTATATTGCTTTACAACAATGCCTCTAAAACCTGCACCAGCATTGTCAGTTTTTATCCAAGCTTCTATAGTGCCTTGCGAAATATTCAGAGATGAATTATTTGTTCCAAGAATAAAATCATTTACACCATCAAAATTTAATGCAGCTTGAGAGTTCGCTAAGCAATAGTTAAGTAGCAAAGCAATAAAAAGTAGTTTTGTTTTCATAACAGCATAGTTTAGTTGATCATAATTTTTAACGTTTGAAAAGTATTTAACGTTTCGACTTTTAAAATATAAATACCTTGTTGTAATTGCTTAAGAGAAATTTCTTTCTCAATTATTGAAGTTTTAAACACTTTTTGTCCTAATAAATTATAGACTTCAATAGATTTTATTTCGTTAAGGTTTTGAGTGTTTTTAAAATATAAAATTTTGTTACTTACATAATAATTATTTTCTGAATAATTTTCATCTACTGTTGAAAGTGTAGTAGTATCATAGACTTTTACATCGTCAAAAAACATTTTTGTAGTTCCTGAGTTTCCCGCCATAAGAAATGCTAAAACAGAATTAACCGATGGATGCATTGGGAATTCTGAAATAGTAGAGCTACCATTTGTACCTGACACTTGAATGTCGTCAATATAAACTTTAAAAGTTCTTGCTAATAAGTTGTGCTCTAATTTTATATGATACCATATTCCAGGGGTGTAATTTTGTATGTTATAACCTAAACCTCCCGAATATGCTGCCGAAATGGATCCTCCATAAAATTGAAGTATTGAAGTTCTTGTACCCCAAGTACCAATTGTATAATTTCCTAAACCAAAGCTGCCAGTAGTACCACTTAACGTTTTTTCTGCATTAACCCATGCTTCAATTGTTATTTCATTAGGCATTGAGGTAATATTTTGGTAATACTCAGAAGTCCAATTACTTTGGCCTTCAATTTGAAAAGATTTTGTACCGTTTTTTACTGGTGAATCTACAATTTTTTGATTCGCATTTCCAGTTCCGTTGTACTTTTGAATCCAACCAATTGGTGGACTTCCTAAAGTTCCTTTTTCAAAATCGTCATTAATAATATATGTTTGAGCATTTAAAGTAATGCTCCATAAAACAATTAAAAAATAAAATAGTGTTGTTTTCATGACAAAATAGTTTAGTAGATAATAATTTTTAATGTTTGAATTGTAACTAACGTTTCAACTTTCAAAATATAAATACCTTGTTGTAATTGCTCAAGCTGAATTTCTTTTTCAATTTTTGAAGTTTCAAATACTTTTTGACCTAATAAATTATAGACTTCAATTGTTTTAATTTCTTGTAAATTTTGAATGTTTTTGAAGTAAAGTATATTGTTGTTTACATAAAAAAAGTTTTCTGCTACGTTTTCAATTTTTTCAATTTTTAAAGAATTGAAATTGTAAAGGTTTAAAATGTCAGCATCTGATAGTGCTGAACTATATATTCTTATATCATCTATATTTCCTTTAAAATACCTAGGTTGTCCAGTATAAAATAGACGTCCAATATTTAGTGCTTCAGTGTTTAAAGTATTTAAGGTTATGTCGCCGTTAGTATTACAAACGGTTGTTAATAAATTACCATCTGCATAAAATTTTAAATCTGATAATTTATTAGAGATTGTGTTATCAAAAACCACACTATAAAAATGCCAGTTGTTATCTGAATTGTCAAAAGATGAGGTCGTATAATTATTGGAAACATCAACACCTATACCTCTACATTTTGGGTTTATAAGAACCTCAAATCTACCGCCACCTGTTGGCCATTGTCCGTAACTTAATACGGTATTTTGTTGACTGTTAACATTTGGAGCTACATCTGTCTTAGCCCAAAAAGAAATTGTTCTGGAACCTGTGCCAAAAGGACCAACTTGTGTATTGCATATTATATAATCGTTTCCATCAAAATAGTAGGAGCTATCAAGACCTCCAAATCTATCTGTTGCTAATGCAGCACCGTTAACTGTTCCATTATTACTGTTGCCACTTTCATCATTGGCATTGCCATTAAAAGGGTAGTAAGCAACTAAGTTTTGAGCATTTGTAAAGTAGCAATTAAATAATAAAGCGAGAAAAAGTAGTGTTGTTTTCATCATAATTTAATTTTAAGAATTTATAAATTATAAGGTGTTGAAAATAATATAGGGATTACTTAAAGTTATTAAATATATACTTGATAAAGTGTGATTTTTATCATAAAGCAAAAAAAAACCACTGACAGAGCAGTGGTTTTTAGATGTTTATAAGGTTTGTGCGTTTATTTCAATAATTGAAAACTACGTTTAATAAAGCTTGTTAATTCTTCACCTTTTAAAAGGTTTTGCGATAAACGAGCTAAATCAAATCCTTGTTTTATCAAGCGTGTTTGCTCTTCTCCTTCGGAAGTGTTTAAAATAGAGGTAATTAAGTCGTTGTTGGTGTTTACAACTACATTATACATATCAGGGAAATTACCCATTCCCATAAATCCACCACCTCCAGTAGCTTGCATTTCTTTCATTCTACGCATAAATTCTGGTTGCGTAATAATAAACGGATTTGCAGCCGAATCTAAAGATTCCAATTGAACAGAATATGTTTCCTTTGGAATTGCATTTTCAATAATAGGCTTTAATTTTTCTTTCTCTTCTTCAGAAAGTTTGCTTATTTTTTCTTCGTCTTTATTGATTAAATTATCAATATGGTCAGAATCCACACGTACAAATTGTATGTTTTCTTTGCTGCTTTCCATTTTTTGAATGAAATGAGAAACAATTGGAGAATCTAATAATAAAACTTCGTATCCTTTTTCTTTTGCATCTTCAATATAGCTGTGTTGCGCTTTTTCATCAGAAGCATATAAAATAACTACTTTGTTGTCTTTATCTGTTTGATTTGCTTTAATTTTTTCAATTAACTCATCATAAATAAAGTATTCTTTATCTACAGTTGGGTATAAAGCGAATTTGTCAGATTTTTCGAAGAATTTATCTTCAGAAAGCATTCCATATTCAATAATAATTTTAATATCATCCCATTTTTCTTCAAAAGCTTTACGGTCATTTTTGAAAAGACTCACCAATTTATCCGCTACTTTACGAGTAATGTATGACGATATTTTTTTAACAGCTCCGTCCGATTGTAAGTATGAACGAGAAACGTTTAATGGAATATCTGGAGAATCAATTACACCACGTAACATTTGTAAAAAGTCTGGTACAATTCCTTCCACATTATCCGTTACAAATACTTGATTTTGATATAGTTGAATTTTATCTTTTGCAGGATCTACGCTTTTATTAATTTTTGGGAAATATAAAATTCCTGTTAAATTAAAAGGGTAATCTACATTTAAGTGAATGTTGAATAATGGATCTTCAAATTGCATTGGGTACAATTCTCTGTAAAATTCTTTATAATCTTCATCACTTAAATCAACTGGGTTTTTTGTCCAAGCTGGGTTTGGGTTATTTACAATATTGTCTACTGTAATTTTTTCTGCAACTGCATCTTTATCAGCATCTTCAGGTAATGGTACTGTTTCTTCCTTTGTTCCAAATTTAATTGGAATAGGCATAAATTTGTTGTATTTATTTAGAAGTTGGGTAATTTTACTTTCTTCTAAAAACTCTAATGAATCATCATCAATGTGTAAAACAATTTCTGTTCCTCTTTCAGTTCTGTCACTTTCTTCCAACGTATATTTTGGACTTCCATCACATTCCCAACGAACTCCTTTTGAATCTTCAGCAAATGATTTAGAGAAAATTTCAACTTTACCTGCCACCATAAATGCAGAGTAAAAACCTAAACCAAAGTGACCAATAATTCCTGTGTCTTCAACTTTGTCTTTGTATTTTTCTACAAATTCTTCAGCACCAGAAAAAGCGACTTGGTTAATGTATTTTTCAACTTCTTCACCAGTCATACCAATTCCTTGGTCAATAATTCTGATTTCTTTATTTTCTTTATCAACTTTTATTTCAATAATAGGAGAACCAATATCGCCTTTTACTTCACCTAAAGTTGAAAGGTGTTTTAATTTTAAAGTTGCATCCGTTGCATTAGAAATTAACTCACGTAAAAATATTTCGTGATCCGAATACAAGAATTTTTTAATAATAGGAAAAATATTTTCTGCCGTTACATTTATATTTCCAGTTGCCATATGTGTATATTTTTTTTAATTTATTATGAATGGTGTTAGGTATTCAAATAAAGTACCAAACTAAATAAAGTGACAAACTGACATCTTTTAAGACAATTTAAGTATATCAATAGATTGATGATTATATTTTATATTTTTAAGCCTCAATTTCAAAAAGATGAATTCGGAAAATTTTAAAATTATAAATGGTTTTAAACATATTAAGTATCAATTAGACGAGGTAACTGAGGCGGAAAGTATAAAACGTTCCTTTGAATATTTTAATTTAATGAAACATCGCCGCTCAATACGAGATTTTTCAGAAAAAGAAGTGCCTTTTGAAATTATTGAAAACGTCATAAATACAGCGTCAAGCGCGCCTTCTGGAGCAAACAAACAACCTTGGACATTTTGTGTGGTAAAAACTGCGGAAATTAAAAAGAAAATTAGAGAAGCTGCGGAAGAAGAAGAACGCAAAAGTTATGCGGAACGAATGAGTGAAGAATGGTTGGATGATTTAAAAAAGTTGGGAACAGATGCCAATAAACCTTTTTTAGAAAAAGCGCCCTATTTAATTATTGTTTTTAAACGGCCTTATGAAATTGATAAAAAAGGAGAGAAGCATCAAAATTATTATGTGAATGAATCGGTTGGTTTGGCTTGTGGGTTTTTAATTTCAGCCATTCATAATGCTGGGTTGGTAACGTTAACACATACACCGAGTCCAATGCGTTTTTTAGAGAAAATATTGAACAGACCTTCAAATGAACGTGCTTTTTTAGTGCTGCCTGTTGGTTATCCTTCGGAAGATGCTCACGTGCCAGCTGTTCAAAGAAAACCGTTAGATAAGGTTTTGAAATTGTATTAAACAGATGTAATTGCGTAATTTTTAATTCATTTATTAAAATATGTTTTAAATTAAGTTTTATTTCTACGTTGATTTAGTGCTAAATAAATGGATTAGCTGAATAACTTTACTTAGATAATTTATATTATTCTCAAATTACTGTTGTAATACAAGTAAGATTTTAGTAAGTTTGGTATAACCTATATTTAAAAAAGTAATATGTATAATTCAAAAATAACGGGACTAGGCTACTATGTGCCCGACAATGTTGTTACCAATGCGGATTTAGCTAAGTTTATGGATACCAGTGATGAATGGATCCAAGAGCGAACAGGTATTCAAGAGCGAAGATGGATAAAAGAAGGAAGTGAGGATACTTCTGCAGTAATGGGTGCAAAGGCCGCTAAAATAGCCATAGAACGCGCTGGATTAACATCAAAAGATATTGATTTTATAGTGTTTGCGACGCTAAGTCCCGATTATTATTTTCCTGGCTGTGGTGTTCAAATTCAAAATATGTTAGAAATGCGAACTGTTGGAGCCTTAGATGTTCGAAATCAATGCTCAGGATTTATATATGCCATGTCCGTTGCGGACCAATTTATAAAAACAGGAATGTATAAAAATGTTTTGGTAGTTGGTTCGGAATTTCATTCAGGTGGTTTGGATAAATCTACCCGAGGTAGAGGTGTTTCTGTAATTTTTGGTGATGGAGCAGGAGCTGCAGTATTGTCTAGAACTGAAGATAATTCAAAAGGAATTTTATCATCTCATTTATTTTCTGAAGGACAGCATGCGGAAGAATTGACAGTTTTAGCACCAAGTATTCGTCATTGGGTTCCTGAAATTTTAGCGGCAAATGATGAAAATGATGAGTCTTACTATCCATATATGAATGGAACTTTTGTGTTTAAGCATGCAGTAGTTCGTTTTTCAGAAGCTATTATAGCAGGATTAGAAAAGAATAATTTACAAGTTTCGGATATTGATATGTTAGTTCCACATCAAGCGAATTTGCGTATTTCTCAATTTATTCAAAAGAAGTTTAAATTAGAAGATGATCAGATTTATAACAATATTATGAAATATGGTAATACAACCGCTGCATCTGTAATTATTGCATTATCAGAGGCTTGGGAAAAAGGGAAAATAAAAGAGAATGACCTTGTTGTATTAGCAGCCTTTGGAAGTGGATTTACATGGGGAAGCGTAATCATACGTTGGTAATGTTTTACACAAAAATTAAATAAAGTAATTGCCTAAAAGGTTTTTGAAACTCGTTATCCTTAGATTATTTTTGGATGAAGAAAATTTCACTTTTAGGCATTTTTTTTAAATTCAATATAGAATTATTAAATCTTTTTTTAGTTGAGTTGAATACGGTTTAAATGTTAAATTAATAGAAAATATGAATAAAAGAACATTGGTATTAGGAGCTTCTGAGAACCCTGAT
>JAGPIQ010000208.1 GCA_018054895.1 Lutibacter sp.
TTTTCATAATCCGTTATGCACCTATTATTATAGGGTAGTACTTTTATTTCACTTTGTTGAAAACCAATTTCATTTAATGAAGGAAAATCAAAATTTTCTTTAAGAAGGTTTTCCAAATAATTTTCTGATGGAAATTTATCAAGTGTACTTTCTGAAAATTGTTTCAACCATTTATTTTTATAAGGCGTATAAACGGTATAAGGCAAACCATCTTCTTTTACAATTTCAGCTTCTTCAAAAATAACCTGATCTTTAAAAGTCTTAAAGCTCACTCCTTCTTCAGAAAAAAACGATTGCAATGTAGCTTCTCTTTGAATAGCATAGGGTTCGTAATCTTTATTTGTATACACTTCTTTTATATTGAAGTTTTCTAACAATGCTTTCCAAACTTCAAAAACAGTTCCTTTTTCAATTTTTATAGAAGCGCCCACTTTAAGCAATTCATTATTAATACTATTTAATGTTTCATAAATAAAAGAAACTCTAGCATCGTTTTTTGGTAATTCACTTAAAATAGCTTCATCAAAAATAAAAATAGGCAACACCTTATAACCTGACTGTAAGGCATTGTATAAACCATAATTATCGTGTAATCTTAAATCTCTTCTGAACCAGAAAACAGCAATTTCTTCTTTTTTCATAAACTTTTATTTGTTAAACCTATTGAATGTAACTGTTTTCTGCTCAGAATCAGTCCTCTTTTTAGTCACACTGAGCTTGTCGAAGTGCCTTTTTACGAGGTCTTCGACAAGCTCAGACTGACAATTCGTGATTAATTACGGATATTTTGCACAAAGTAACTATTCTTATACTGAAAATAATAAATTACACGCAAAGGGTTAGTTGAACACTTTTTTAAACCTTTCTATTAAAATTAAATTAGCAAAAAGCATACTAAACGCATAAAATGCATCTTCTAAAGGAATCGTAAATAAACGAATGCCTAAATTTTCAGCATTGTTATACCAAACTACTTCATTTTCAATAAAACTTCCTGTTAAAATTCCGTTTACAAGAAAAAACGGAATTAATATCACTATAAAAGTAATATAGAATTTTTGTAATATCGTATTTTTTGAAACGTACGAATATGCTAATAATGCAGCAAAAACAATAAAATTTACAAGCGTATACCATTTATCTGTATTTAAAAATAAAATTATTACAGCTAAAAAGAACAATGTAATTGTTATATAGTTGGTGATTTTTTTTGAAAATTGAAGGTTTGGATAAAAATAGCCAACTGCATAATGTGTAAAAATACTAGCATAAGGAATACAGAAAAAAAATAAAATTTCTTCTAATGGCAGCCCAAAAAAAGTAAAACTAACATGATAGTTCGTATTAAAACCCCAAATTCCCATTTTTGTAAACAAAGCATCCCAGACTAAGAAAAAGAATGCAACTATAAAAAGTGATAAAAAAACTGATTTCCAGTATTTTATAAATCGCATTCTTTTTTCAAAACTATAAATAAATGGAATTATAAATGATGCAATGTTTAAAGTTAAATATAGACTCATTATATTTTAAAATATTTTAAGGGAACAAATAACATTCCAAAACATTCTCCTTCTTCTTTTCCTAAATGCTTGTGATGCACTTTATGTCCTTTTCTTAGCCCAACAAGATATGCATTGTTAGTTTTATTAAACCATTTAAATCGTTTATGGATCAGCACGTCATGAACTAAAAAATAAGCAATTCCATAAAATAAAATTCCTAAACCTATAAAAAATAAATAATTTAAGCCGCCTTGCAAACCGAAATAAAACAATGTAATACTTGGAATAGCAAAAATGACAAAAAATACATCATTCCGCTCAAACCAATTTTTATATTGCGGTTGATGATGATCTTCATGAAAATACCACATAAAACCATGCATTACAAACTTATGAGTTAACCAAGTTACGCATTCCATCAGTAGAAAAGTTATAAGTGTAACTAAAAAAAATATCATATTTTTTGTTTTAATTTATTAATTATAATTGATTGATTTTCTGTTATTCCACTCACCAACAACATTTTACTTAACATTGTTCGCTTAAACTTTAAAGGTAAGGAGCAATTATGAATATTGTTGATTATAAAGTTATAATCTTGTTCTTTATTTTTATAATATCCTAAAAACTTTGGTATCTCACTTTGAAACAAAAACCGCAGATAACGCAATTCAACATTTTTAGCATCCGCAATTATTGAACTATCCAATAACTCTGACCCATTTTTAAAATAAGTCCATTTATTAAACGGAAAAAATGCAAATTTTGCTTTCATCAATAACAATGTTGCTTTATAAGCGCTTGCTTCTTTTAAATTACTTTTTTCTAATAAATAAATATAATTATCTGCTTCTTTAATAGAGGATACACTTAAAAAATTATCTCTAATTTCTTCAATTTCAATTGCATATATTGAAATTGTAAACAACGTAAAAAACAGGAATAACTTCATAAATATTATAATAAATTAAACTTAAACACCAAAAACGAACGTGCTAACAAACTTATTTTCATAGGATTAGAAACTCTAATTCTTGTTGTTAATATTTCTTCTGAAGGTGTATCTTTTAATTTCGACAATAACCTTTTGTAATAAATATATGCTGTGTACACTCCAAACTTAGCTTCAATGGGTAATAGTTTTATGCCTTTATAAGCTTCTTCAAAATCACTTTCAATTTCACTTATAATGGCTTGCTTTTCTTCAAAGTTCAACGATTTTAAATTGACTCCTGGAAAATATGAACGATTTAAAATTTCATAATCATCTTTTAAATCTCTTAAAAAATTTACTTTTTGAAAAGCAGAACCTAATTTCATGGCCGAAAACTTCAAACTTTCATATTTTTCATCATCACCATTTACAAATACTTTTAAACACATTAAGCCAACTACATCCGCAGAACCATAGATATAATTATTGTATTCTGCCTGAGTTTTGTATTCGGTTTTATTTAAATCAAGTTTCATACTTGTCAAAAAAGCTTGTACCAAATCATCTGTAATATTGTACTTCTTTACCGTAAGTTGAAAACAATTTAGAATTGGATTTAAGCTAATTCCTGCTTCCAAACCCGTGTAATAATCAGCTTCAAACTGATTCATTAATTTATTTTTATCATAGCCATGAAAAGAATCCACAATTTCGTCAGCAAACCTCACAAAAGCGTAAATACTATAAATGCTTTCTCTAATTTTTGGCGATAACATATTTACAGCCAAAGAAAAAGAAGTACTGTATTTTTTTGTAACAATTTTGCTACAAAAAAATGAAGTATCATCATATAATTGCTTCATGATCTTTATTTTTTTAGTTAGTAGTAGTAGTCGTAATTTTTAAATATCGTTTTTTAAAACCATTTCTGAAACAATTTTTCCAGAAATTATTGAAGGCGGAACTCCAGGTCCGGGAACGGTTAATTGCCCTGTAAAAAACAAATTTTTAACTTTTTTACTAACAATTTTTGGTCGTAAAAAAGCTGTTTGAGTTAACGTATTTGCCAAACCATACGCATTCCCTTTATATGAATTATAATCTGAAATAAAGTCATTTACACAATACGATTGTTTAAATAAAATAGCATCAGT
>JAGPIQ010000091.1:0-2613 GCA_018054895.1 Lutibacter sp.
TAATTATATCCATTCTTTTCTTCTAAATTTTGGGTGGTAAAATTACTGATATTTTATGGCTTATGAAGTAAAAGACCGATTGTATATTAACATTATTACATATTTTATTACTTTTATATTAAAAAAACCTGCAATGAAAGAAAATTTACTTCAATTTATATGGAAACTACAATTGTTGCCCTTAAACAATTTAATTTCTACAAGTGGTCAAGCAATTCAAATTATAAATTTAGGGATAGAAAATTTAGGTGAAGGACCTGATTTTTTACAGGCAAAAATTGAAATCGAAAATCAGTTATGGGCTGGAAATATAGAAATTCACATCAATTCTTCCGATTGGTATGCGCATCATCACGAAACAGATATGAATTATGATGCCGTTATTTTACACGTGGTTTGGGAACATGATGTACAGATTTTTAGAAAAAACAATGAAATAGTAGCAACGCTTGAACTGAAAAATTTAATTTCGAAGGAGTTGTTACAGAAGTTTCAACAACTTTTTGATAAAAATAAAAAATGGATAAATTGTGAAAAAGATATTCATACAATTCAGCCTTTTGTGTTTAAAAATTGGTTGGAACGCTTGTATTTTGAACGTTTGGAGGAAAAATCTGTGTTGTTTGATGCAATTTTGAATAAGACGAAAAAAGATTGGGAACAAACATTATTTATTTTATTGTCAAAGAATTTCGGTTCAAAAATTAATGGGGCATCCTTTTTAACAATGGCATCTTCATTTAATTTTTCTGTTTTAAGAAAAGTTTCTCATAATTTAGTGTCTATTGAAGCGCTTTTATTGGGGCAAGCTGGTTTGTTAGAAGTTATGTACGAGTCGAATTATTTCAAAGAATTGAAAAAGGAACATGAGTATTTATGTGTAAAATTTAAATTGAACCCAATAAATAAAGGACAAGTTCAATTTTTTAGACTTCGACCGCCTAATTTTCCAACCATTCGATTGTCGCAATTGGCAGTTTTATACCATATACATCAAAATGTCTTTTCAAAATTTATTGAAATGAGTAGTGTTGAGGAATATTATACCTTTTTTGAAATTTCAACTACTGAATATTGGGAAACTCATTTTACGTTCGATAAAGAATCAAAAAAAAGTAAGAAGAAATTAACAAAATCATTCGTGGATTTATTGTTAATGAACACTATTATTCCGTTGAAATTTATGTATTTAAAAAGTAATGGAATTTCTGATTATGGTGAAATAATAACATTGATAGAACAACTAAAACCAGAACAAAATTCAATTATAGAACATTTTGGAGCTTTGAAAATAAAAGCAGAAAACGCCTTTGAAAGTCAAGGTTTAATTCAACTTAAAAATGAATATTGTTCAAAACAAGGTTGTTTACACTGTGCTGTTGGAAAAGAATTGTTGAAAAATTAATTTGGATACCAATTTTTTAAACGTACATCAATTTGGTTATTTTTTGAATTTACAAGGTTCTTAAATTCTTCAACATCACTAAAACCATTTTGACCACGGTAATGAAATGGGTACACAACCTTTGGTTGAAACGCTAAAACGGCATCAGCAGCTTGGTTAATGTCCATTGTGTAGGGTAAATTCATGCAAACAAAAGCAATATCTATATTTTGAAGTGAACGCATTTCAGCCGTGTCTTCCGTATCTCCAGAAATATAAATTTGGGTGTCATCAATGGTTAAAATATAACCATTTCCTCTACCTTTTGGATGTCTGGAATCTTTTTCCTCAGGTAAATTGTACATAGCAATTGCTTTTATAAATATATCTGACCTGTGGATTCCTTGTCCATTTTTTAAAACGGTAGTTTTAGATTTGTATGTTGAAGGTAATAGTTTTAAAACTGAACTAGCTGTAATAATTTCACTGGTTGAAGTGTTGATAGAGTCCAACGTTTTCAAATCCAAATGATCTCCGTGAATATCAGTAATTAGCACAATATCAGGTTTTTCGTAATCTTTGTATCTTTCAATTCCTCCATAAGGGTCTACATATATAGTGGTATTGTTATATGTAATAATTAAACTGCTGTGCAAAACTGGTTGAATGGTAATGGTTCCGTTTTTAGTTTCAAAAATGTCTTTTGAAGCCTTTTGAGAAAAACCATTGGTAAAAAAGAATACCAGAAGAAAGGATGCAATAATGTTTTTAATCATAATAGTTGTAAAAAGTTAAAAATACAATTATAATAGGAACTTACCATTAGTATGCTAAATTGAAAAATAAGATGTTTATTTATTCAATACACTTGAAGGTACGAACGCTGAAATATCCCCACCGTGTCTATAAACATCACGCACAATACTTGAACTTATAAAAGCAGTATCGGTAGAGGTCAGTAAAAACACTGTTTCAATGGTTGATAAATGACGATTTGTTTGCGCAATGGCTTTTTCAAATTCGAAATCGGCTGGGTTCCGTAAGCCTCTTAAAATAAAATCAACATTTGTTTTTTTACAAAAATCAATGGTTAAACCAGTGTAGGTGTCAACTGAAATTTTTGGTTCATTTTTGAAGTGTTCCTTTATAAATTGAATGCGATCTTCCAACGAAAACATGTATTTTTTATCTGAATTAACGCCAATGGCAATAATTATTTCATCAAAAAG
>JAGPIQ010000091.1:2713-11797 GCA_018054895.1 Lutibacter sp.
GGAACGGTATTCATTTCTAAAAAATATGGTTCGTTATTAACAACAATGTACTCAGTTCGCGAAAAACCACTCATATTTAAAGCAATATATGCTTTTTTCGCTGTTTCTTCTAACTTTTGTTGAAGTTCACTATCAATTTCCGCAGGTGTAATTTCCTTCGATTTTCCTAAATACTTGGCTTCATAATCAAAAAAGTCGTTTTCAGAAATAATTTCAGTAATTGGCAACACTTTTACTTCACCTTTATAATGAAATACGCCAATCGTATATTCTTTACCGTCCAAAAACGATTCAATTAATATTTGTGAATCTTCTTTAAAAGCGACTTCAATAGCGGGTAAAATTTCCTCCTCGGTTTTAGCTTTTGAAATTCCAAAACTAGAACCTGCATTGTTTGGTTTTATAAAACAAGGCAATCCAACTTTTTCAATAATTTCATTAACATTTATAGCATCACCTTTATTTAAATAATAAGATGTCGCAGTTTTTATACCATATTCCTTTACAACACTCAAGCAGTCACGCTTATTAAATGTTAATGCCATTTGGTAAAATGGGGCAGAAGTATGTTTTAAACCGATTAAGTCAAAATACGCCAAAATAGTTCCATCTTCGCCTGGATTTCCGTGAATTGCATTAAAAACAGCATCAAATTGTATGTTTTTACCGTTTATTTCAGTAGAAAAATTGTGCTTGTTTATGGGGAATTCTTCATTGTCTTCATTTAAAGCAACCCATTTGTTTTTCAAAATATGAACACGATACGCATTGTATTTTTCTTTAGAAAGGTTTTGGTATACAACATTTCCGCTCTTCAAAGAAATTTCCACTTCCGAAGAGTAACCACCCATTATTATGGCAATATTTTTTTTCATATTTAATAGAAATCTAAAGTACAAACTTACTATTTAAAGTTTAAACAATAAAGTTAATGTTTGAAAGTGTGAAGTTGGAAGTCAAAAGTCGAAAGTCAGAAGTTGATAGTTGAAAGTGTGAAAAAAAAACTTTATTGCTCTAAACACTTTGCACCTCTGTATCTTTCCACCTTTGTGACTTTGTCCCTTTGCAACTTTGTCTCTTTACAACTTTGCAACTTTTCAACAGATATATTGTATCTTTGCGCAAAATTCAATCAATTAAAAATGAGTATTTTTCAATTTATTAAATCAAAAGTTTTTGTAAAACAATTGATATTGGCTTTAGTAGCCTTTTTGTTTTTTTGTTTTTTGGTCATTCAATGGTTGCGAATTACAACCAATCATAGTCAAAAAATTGAAGTACCTAATTTAGCTAAAATGAGTATTTCAGATGCTGAAAACGCATTGGAAACTTTAGATTTGGAGTTTGTGGTGATAGATTCAGCAAATTACAATCCAGATTATCCGCCAAAATCTATTATTGAGCAAAGTCCAGAAGCAGGGCAATTTGTAAAGGAAAATAGAAAAATATATTTAACATTAAACCCTACACGATATCCAAATGTTCAATTACCAGATATTTTAGGAAAAACAAAACGACAAGCAGTGGCACAATTATTGGCCGTTGGATTTAGAGTAGATACAGCTGTTGTGTATGTAGATGATTTGGCAGAAGATGTTGTAAGAGGTGTGTTGATGAATAATAAGGAGTTAAGTAAGGGAGATAGAGTTCCACAAAATTCATTGATTAAATTAAAAGTAGGTGATGGTCTGAGAGGGCAATTGATATTAGATCAGGAGGTTGAAGAAGTGGAAGAAGAATCCATAGAATTTTAAAAAGAAAATGAGCGATTACGAAGAATTAGTAGAGCAAGAAGAATTTTACGAACATTTTAAATATGTGGCAAGTGAAGGACAAGAACCTTTACGTGTAGACAAGTTTTTAATGAATTTTGTTGAAAATGCTACCCGAAATAAAGTGCAACAAGCAGCAAAAGCAGGAAATGTTTTGGTAAATGATATACCTGTAAAACCAAATTATAAGGTAAAAGCAAAGGATGTAGTACGCGTTGTTTTTGCGCATCCTCCACACGAAAATTTATTAGTGGCGGAAGATATTCCTTTAGATATTATTTTTGAAGATGACCAAGTAATGGTTGTAAATAAGCCCCCAGGAATGGTAGTGCATCCTGGTCACGGAAATTATAGTGGAACTTTGGTAAATGGTTTAATTCATCATATTGAAAATTTACCAACTAATTCCAATGAACGCCCGGGGTTGGTGCATAGAATTGATAAAGATACCAGTGGTTTATTGGTCGTTGCAAAAACGGAGTTTGCCATGGCTCATTTATCCAAACAATTTTTTGATAGATCAACAGAGCGTTTGTATTATGCCTTGGTTTGGGGAAATATGGATGAAGATGAAGGGACTATTGAAGGTCATATTGGTAGAAGTTTGAAAAACAGATTGCAAATGGATGTTTTTCGTGATGGAGATTTTGGAAAACCAGCAATTACACATTTTAAAGTTGTAGAACGTTTTAATTATGTAACCTTAGTGCAATGCAAGTTAGAAACTGGTAGAACACACCAAATTAGAGCGCATTTTAAACATATAGGGCATACGCTTTTTAATGATGAACGTTACGGAGGTGATGCTATTTTAAAAGGAACCACTTTTACAAAGTATAAACAATTTGTAGATAATTGTTTTAAAGTATTGCCACGTCAGGCTTTGCACGCTAAAACGTTAGGGTTTGAGCATCCAACAACAAAGGAGTTTTTGCGTTTTAATTCTGAAATTCCGCAGGATATGGTAGATTGTATTGAAAAATGGCGTTCATATACCATTAATCAACCAGAAGATCATTTGGAATAAATTGGAATTAATTTCAATTTAAAACTGTTAAAAATTAAATAATGAAAATAGTTATATCACCAGCAAAATCATTAAACTTTGAAACACAAGTTCCTGTAAAAGAATATACTCAAGGTGTTTTTTTAACAGAAGCAGCTAAAATAAATTCAGTGTTAAAAAAGCAATCTCCTAAAAAAATAGGGGAGTTAATGAGTATTTCACCAAATTTAAGTGAATTGAATTGGCAAAGAAACCAAGAATGGAGCTTGCCTTTTGATGTAAATAATGCACGTCAGGCATTGTTCGCTTTTAGTGGAGAAGTGTATGTTGGAATTGATGCGTACACATTGACATTAGAAAAAATTTCTCAAATTCAAGATAAATTGCGCATTTTGTCTGGTCAATATGGATTGTTAAAGCCGTTGGATTTAATACAACCATATCGTTTGGAAATGGGAACGAAATTAAAAATGGGCGTAAAAAATAATTTATATGAATTTTGGGATACTAAAATAACCAAGGAATTAAATAGTGAATTGATTGAAAATGAGTTGTTTGTTAATTTGGCGAGTGCTGAATATTTTAAAGCTATCAAACCAAAATTATTAAAATCAACAATTATTACCCCAGCATTTAAGGATTATAAAGACGGGAAATTGAAGATGATCGCTTTTTATGCTAAAAAGGCACGTGGCTTAATGGTGAGGTATATTATTGACAATTCAGTTGAAACTATTGATGAGTTGAAATGTTTCAATTATGAAGGATATGCCTTTGATGCAAATCTATCTTCAGAAAAAGAGTTAGTGTTTACAAGATAAATTCATGTTTTTTTTTAATTATATTGATTTTTTTTTGATAAGTTTGTCCCCTTGTTTTTAGGAACAATGAAAAAAGTATTAGAGTTTGCTTAAATACTGATATTTAAGTAATTAGAAATAAGATAACATATTTATAACAAAGATTAAAAGATAAAATGACTTCTTTTAACCATATTTTAAAATTACACAATCTACTCAAAACTGTTAGATTTTATAAAACTTATTTAGTAATACGAGTATAGATAATTCCTACCCGAAAAAAATTATTTCATACAACTAAGAAACCAATCTTTTTTAAATTAAAAGACTCAATGAATACTAAATACATAGATTTAATAAATCAAACATTTGATTTTCCACAGGAAGAATTTGAAGTAGATGCTAACAAAAATTTGCATTTTCATGGTATTGACACCATGAAATTAGCTGAGGAGTTTGGTACTCCGTTAAAATTCACATATTTACCTAAAATTAGTTCAAATATTCAGAATGCAAAAGGTATGTTTGAACGTGCCATGAAAAAGCATAAATACAAGGCAAAATATCATTATTGTTATTGTACAAAAAGCTCTCACTTTAAACACGTGTTAGATGAGGCTTTAAAAAATGATATTCATATTGAAACTTCTTCAGCATTTGATATTGATATTATCGAGAATCTGAAAAAAGAAGGAAGTATTACCGATAAAACATACGTTATATGTAATGGTTTTAAGAGAGAAGAATATGTTTCTAAAATTCAGAATTTAATAATAAACGGTCATAAAAACTGTATTCCTATTATTGACAATTATGAAGAAATAGGATTGTTAACAGAGGGACTTCGAAAAAAAATAAATATAGGAATTCGAATAGCTTCTGAGGAAGAGCCAAAATTTGAGTTTTATACATCTCGTCTTGGAATTGGATACAAAAATATTGTTGATTTTTATAGACGTGAAGTAAAAGAAAACAGCAAAGTAAGTCTTAAAATGTTACATTTTTTCATTAATACCGGTATTAAAGATAATGCCTATTATTGGAATGAATTAAGTAAATGTTTGAAAGTTTACATCAGTTTAAAAAGAATTTGTCCTTCCCTTGATAGTTTAAATATTGGTGGAGGATTCCCTATAAAAAACTCTTTAGGATTCAACTATGATTATGAGTATATGATTGATGAAATTATTTGTCAAATCAAAGAAGCTTGTGATGATGCAGAAGTTGAAGTTCCACATATTTTTACAGAGTTTGGTAGTTATACGGTTGGAGAAAGTGGTGGAGCTATTTACAAAGTTTTATATCAAAAAAAGCAAAATGATAGAGAACGTTGGAATATGATAAATTCATCATTCATTACTACATTACCAGATAGTTGGGCAATTAATAAACGTTTTATTTTATTACCTTTAAATAGATGGAATGACGTTTATGAAAGAGTATTATTAGGAGGGATGACTTGTGATAGTGATGATTATTACAATTCAGAACAACATATAAATGCCATTTATTTACCAGCATTTCGTGAAGAAAAACCATTGTATTTAGGCTTTTTTAATACAGGAGCTTATCAAGAATCAATAGGTGGTTATGGAGGCTTACAACACTGTTTAATTCCGCAACCAAAACACGTTATTATTTCAAAAGACGAAGAAGGAAATTTAAAATATAGAGTATTTAAAGAAAAACAAACAGCAAGCGACTTTTTAAAGATATTAGGTTATGAATAAAAGAACTTACGCAGGAATACCTGAAAAATATGCAAAAATTGATACTTCAAAAGTAGTATTAATTCCTGTTCCTTATGATGGAACAACAACAGCTTGGCAAAAAGGTGCCGCAAATGGACCTAAAGCATTTTTAGATGCTTCAGAAAACATGGAGTTGTTTGATATTGAAACAACTTCGGAAGTTTATAAAAATGGAGTATTTATAGCTGATGCTATTTCAGAAGCAGATGCTCCAGAAAAATTAGTGAGAGCAGTTCATGCTACTACAAAAGAGTTTATTCAAAAAAATAAATTTGTTACTTTAATAGGTGGTGAGCATTCAGTATCTATAGGTTCTGTTAGAGCTTTTAACGAATGTTTTGATAATATTACTGTAGTTCATGTAGGTGCTCATGCAAATTTAAGAAAAGAATTTGAAGGTTCTCCTTATAACAATGCTTGTGCTATGTCAGAAGCTAGTCAAACTACCAATTTAATTCAAATAGGAATTAGAAGTATGGATGCTATTGAGCAGACTAGCAATGATGAAGAGAAAATATTTTATGCGCACGAAATGGTGACTGATGATTACTGGATGGAAAATGCCTTGGACATAATGACAGGTAATGTTTTTCTATCTTTTAATTTAAATGCGTTGGATGTATCATTGATGCGTTCAACAAGTTACCCAGAACCTGGAGGTTTGTTTTGGTATGAAACATTAGAGTTTTTAAAGAAATTATTTAAAGAAAAAAATGTTGTAGGATTAGAGATTACAGATCTTTGTCCGAATGAAAATGACAAAGCATCAGATTATGTAGCAGCAAAATTATATTACAAAATGCTAAGCTATAAGTTTAACAATGCCGAAAATGACGATTATGAAAATGAAAGTGGATATTCGGAACCAAATAATAAAACATCAAAATTTCAAGACGAAGATTATGACTAAAAAAGGAGCAATTTCTCAATTTATTGAAAAATATTATTTACACTTTAATTCAGCTACAGTAGTAGATGCAGCTAAAGAATATGAAAACCAATTAGCGCAAGGTAAAAAAATGTTGGTTTCTATGGCGGGTGCAATGAGTACTGCTGAAATAGGGAAAATATTTGCAGAAATTATTAGACAAGATAAAGTTCAAATTATTTCTTGTACAGGAGCTAATTTAGAAGAGGATGTTATGAATTTAGTAGCGCATTCACACTACAAAAGAGTGCCAAATTATAGAGATTTAACACCTGAAGAAGAAAGAGCCTTGATGGAGAAAGGGTTAAATCGTGTTACAGATACCTGTATTCCTGAAGAAGAAGCGTTTAGACGTTTGCAAAAGCATATATTCAAAATATGGAAAGATGCTGAAGAAAAAGGGGAGCGTTATTTTCCACACGAATTTATATATAAACTATTACTTTCAGGTGTATTGGATCAATACCACGAAATTGATCCGAAAAATAGCTGGATGATTGCAGCAGCAGAAGCTAACTTGCCAATAGTAGTTCCAGGATGGGAAGATAGTACTTTGGGGAATATTTTTGCTTCATATGTGCTAAAAGGAGAGCTGAAGGCAAGTACAATGAAATCGGGAATTGAATACATGACATTTTTAGCAGATTGGTATACTGCCAATTCAAAAGAAGGAATTGGGTTCTTTCAAATAGGTGGTGGTATTGCAGGAGATTTTCCAATTTGTGTAGTGCCAATGTTATACCAAGATATGGAACGTACTGATACACCATTTTGGAGTTATTTCTGTCAAATTTCAGATTCAACAACTAGTTACGGTTCGTATTCTGGAGCTGTGCCTAATGAGAAAATTACTTGGGGAAAATTGGATATTGATACACCCAAGTTTATTATAGAGTCAGACGCAACTATTGTTGTTCCATTAATTTTCGCTTATTTATTAAATATGTAATTTTTTTTCCTAATGAAAAGAGTAATTGTAGATTATAGTAAGTTAACAAGTGATATTTTAGATTTATTGGTAGCTAAGTTTCCTAACGGATATGCATACAATGATATTATAAATTTTAAAAACGCACAAGGCGAAACTGTAAAAGCTGTGGAAGTAACTGCGGGTGATACTATGTATTTAGTAAAGATTAGTTTGAAATTAGAAGAAACAATGGAAGACTATGATGCTGATGAAGACAATTTTGATGATGTATATGATTCAGATGAGGCTGAAGCAGAAGAAATAGCAGATGAAGAGCCTGATGATGATTATTAAAAATAAAAAACCCACTTAATAGTGGGTTTTTTTATGGGGTGAGTTTAATTAATACTTAGACTCTTGACCTAATTCTTTTACTAATAAATAGTAAACAATAGCTCTGTATTTTTTTGGGTTTGATTTCCCAACTTTTTCAATAACAGCATCAATAGCGCTATCTAATTTTGGTCCATCAGCTAGTCCTAATTTTTTAATTAAAAAGTTGTTTTTAACAGTCGCTAATTCTGATTTGTCAGATCCTGAAACAGTTTCTGCATCTGCTTTATAAATAGAAGGTCCTAATCCTTTAGTAACCTTAGTTAACAAATCAGCATCAAATTGTAAGCCTAATTTGTTCATTTCACTTTGATAAAGTGCTAATTTTTCATCGAATTTACTCATGAGTAACGAATTTTTTTGTTTTTATTAAAAATACTATTGTATCAAATATAGTTAATATAATTTGCTTTATAAAGGAATAGTTTAACAATCTGATAGATGTACACCAACGGCTAAACCACCTTCCGAAGTTTCCTTGTATTTGCTATTCATGTCTTTAGCTGTTTCCCACATGGTTGAAATAACTTTATCTAATGAAATTTTAGCATTTAAATAATTACTTTCTAAAGCCAGTTCAGTAGCGTTAATGGCTTTTATAGCACCCATTGCATTCCTTTCAATACATGGTATTTGAACTAAGCCGCCTATAGGGTCGCAGGTTAAACCTAAATGATGTTCCATAGCAATTTCACTGGCCATTAAAACCTGTTCAGGTGTTCCGCCTAATAATTCAGTTAAGGCACCTGCGGCCATTGCAGATGAAACGCCAATTTCTGCTTGACAACCTCCCATAGCTGCTGATATTGTGGCTCCTTTTTTAAAAATACTGCCAATCTCACCAGCAACTAACAAAAACTGTTTAATGTCTTTAAAGCTTGCGTCATGATTTTCAATAGCTATATAATACATTAAAACTGCAGGAATTACACCAGCGCTTCCATTAGTTGGGGCAGTAACAACTCTTCCTAAGGATGCATTTACTTCATTTACACTTAGCGCAAAGCAACTAACCCACTTTAATATTTCTCTAAATTTTACATCCGTTTTTCTAATAGCACGCAACCATTCTTTAGAGTTATTGTAAGAAATGTCGCCTTTTAATTTTTGGTGCATATCAAAAGCCCTTCGCCTTACATGGAGTCCTCCAGGTAAAGTTCCTTCGGTATGACAACCAATATAAATACATTCCAACATGGTATCCCAAATTCTTTGAATTTCAATATCTATTTCTTCATCTGTACGAAGCGACCGTTCATTTTCCAATACAATTTCAGAAACATTAAGATTGGTTTCTTTGCAGTAGTTTTCAAGTTCTTTTGCTTTTTGTATAGGAAAAGGAAACGCTTTATGAATTTTTATATTCTCTTTTGCGTTCACTAACTCTTCTCTTACCACAAATCCGCCACCAATAGAATAATAAGTGTCATTTGCAATTTCTTTTTCGTTGATAAAAGCTTTAAAAGTAATACCGTTTGCATGAAAAGGTAAAAATTCTTTGTTAAAAATGATGTCAGTAATTGG
>JAGPIQ010000092.1 GCA_018054895.1 Lutibacter sp.
TTCTGGTATATTATTTAGTTCTGTAAAATAAAAATGGAGTTCCCCGCACTTTACCTCATGTTTAGTAAGTTTAAAATAATCAACAAGAACTTCTGGTAATAATAATTTAGCAATGTCTATTGGTGTAGTCAAAATATCAATAATTTTAAAAACCCAAAGTTCTTAATTTTTTATTTACTCCACAACTTTTGGTGTTGAGCCCAGTTTACCCCGCTCTCCGAAGTGTTCGTTTCTACCGCTGCAAATGTCTCCGACTTTGCGCCCAGTCCGATTAGCATTTACAGCACCCGCTCACTAAAGATCAATGTCATTAAGTTAAGGTGAAAATATCTCGATTTTGTCATTCCGACGAAGGAGGAATTTTATTAGTTGCTCACTGTAGTTGCTCTAGTTATGTGATTTCTCCTTCGTCGAAATGACAAACAAATCCTTAACTTAATGACATTGAACGAGCGCTAATGGAAATAATTGTTGTTAATAGATTGAAATACAAGTGTCTATCTGCTAAAATGCTAATCTTCTTCTTCCGTATATTCCTCATACAAAAAGTCGTTATAAGGAAAACGAGTAATGTGAATTCTTTTAATTTCTTCGAACACTTTTTCTTTAAATTCGTCTAAGTTTTCTTTGTTCAAGGCGGAAATAAACAAGCAGTTATCTCCTATTTTATTCATCCATGTTTTACGCCATTCATCTAAGGTATAGTGAATTTCCGTTTTTTCAGTCGCTAAATCATCGTCTTCAATAACTTCAGGTTCGTAGGCGTCAATTTTATTAAAAACCATCATTACAGGTTTATCTGAACATTTAATTTCAGCTAAAATTTTATTTACAGAAGCAATATGGTCTTCAAAACTAGCGTGTGAAATATCTACAACGTGTAACAATAAATCCGCTTCACGGACTTCATCTAAAGTAGATTTAAAAGATTCTACCAATTGCGTAGGTAGTTTTCTGATAAAACCAACCGTATCCGTTAATAAAAACGGAATATTTTTAATCACTACTTTTCTTACAGTAGTATCCAACGTAGCAAACAATTTATTTTCAGCAAAAACATCGCTTTTGCTAATTACATTCATTAAAGTAGATTTTCCAACGTTTGTATAACCAACCAAGGCAACACGTACCATTTTCCCACGGTTTTTACGTTGCACTGCCATTTGCTTGTCAATAACCTTTAGTTTTTCCTTCAACAAAACAATTTTTTCACGAATAATACGTCTGTCTGTTTCAATTTCCGTTTCACCAGGACCTCTTAAACCAATTCCCCCTTTTTGACGTTCTAAGTGTGTCCAAAGTCGGGTTAAACGTGGTAATAAGTACTGACATTGTGCTAATTCAACTTGCGTACGGGCATAGCTTGTTTGAGCGCGTGAGGCAAAAATATCCAAAATCAAATTGGTTCTATCTAATATTTTACAGTTTAAAACCTTTTCAATATTACGTAATTGACCCGACGAAAGTTCATCATCAAAAATGGCAGTTTCAATACCATGAGCATCAATATATGCTTTTACCTCTTCTAGTTTTCCAGTTCCAATAAACGTTTTAGGGTTCGGACTTTCCATACGTTGTACAAAACGTTTTACGGCAACTCCACCAGCAGTTGTTGTTAGAAACTCCAATTCATCTAAATATTCATTGGTTTTGTCCTCAGTTTGGTGTTGCGTAATAATCCCTATTAAAACGGCTTCTTCAGATGTTACTTTTCTTTCGTCAATCATAGTGCAAAAGTACAAATAAGTTTATTCTAAAAACTTGTTAGGTTAAAAATTAATAGGGTAATGTAAAATAAAAAGTGGTTCCTACGTTTACTTTCGATTCTAACCATATTTCTCCACGAAGCAATTTTAAAATTCCTTTACAAATACTTAATCCTAAACCGTTTCCTATTTTGAAATCATGTTCGCCAGCTTGAGAAAATCGATCGAAAATGAGTTCGAATTTATCAGCTGAAACTCCACATCCAGTATCTTTTACATAAAACTCAATATAATTTTTATCAAGGTGTATTTTTTTGATAAATCCAACTTCTACAAACCCATTATCTGTAAATTTTATGGCGTTATTTATTAAATTATTTACTATTTGAACAAATCGATTTTCATCGGTTTTCAAAAGTAAAACGTCATATTCATTTAGGTTGTTATATTTAAGTTCAATGTTTTTAGCTAAAAATTGTGGATTTGTATTCTTTTGAATTTCAACAATATCTTTTAAAATTTGAATGATATTTATTTCTCTAATTTCTAATTTTAATTGATTTGATTCGATTTTTGAAATATCAATAATGTCATTTATAATGGTCATTAAACGAACTCCAGATTTATTGATGATGTCAACAAATTTAATCCGCTTTTCAATGGGTAAGCTAGGGTTTTTTAAAAATTCTGAAAACCCCATAATGGCATTCATTGGGGTTCTAATTTCATGACTCATATTTGCTAAAAAGGCTGATTTTAACTGATCGCTTTCCAAGGCTTTTTCCTTTTCAATTTTAAGTAAATTGTATGCTTTGTTTTTAGCGATTCGTTGTTTTATCAATAGAAAAAATACACCTATTAGAATAATAGTTGATATGATAAGTGTTTTGGATATTGTTTTTTGACTTTGAATTTTTAGACTACTAATTTCATCATTTTTTGATAATAAGTCTATTCTTTTTTCTTGACCTTCTAATTTGTTTATAACGCTTAACTTAGCAACTTGTTCAAATTTTCTTGAATTAAAAACGCTATCAGAAAATTTCTTAAATAATTTTTGATGTTTAAATGCGTTTTTGTAATCGTTTAATTCTTCATAACATTCGCTTAAGTATTTGTGGTTTTCGTAAGCAAAATGTGATATTGAAAGGTCTTTTGAGTTGTCTAAGCTTTTTTTAGCATACTCAATTACTAAGTTGTAATTTTTAAGTTTTAACTGAGTATGAGCTATATTAGAGTAAATGGTAGGTAATAAATATTTATACTTTATCTTATTGGAAAGTTTGATAGCGTCTTCAAAATAAAGCATTGCCTTTTTGTAATCTCCAAGGAGCAAATAACAATCACCAATATTGGAGTAATTCATTACTAACCCTTCATGGTCATCTAGTTTTTCACATAATTCTACGGATTGGAAATAATATTTTAATCCTTCATTAATTTTTCCATTTTCAGATAATGAATTTCCTAAATTAATATATACGGCTAACAGTCCTTTTTCATCATTTAATTCATTATAAATGGTATATGCTTTTAAATAATATTTGTAAGCTTCTTTATAGTTTTTAATTTCATAAAATAAATTTCCAAATCCATTATTTATATCAGCTATTTCATTTTTTTCATTTAATTTTTCAAAAATTTTGAGTGCTTTATAATAATATTTAATGGCTTTTTCTGGAAGATTTAAATATGAGAAACCATAACCAATATAATAATAGCAATTTGCAATTCCATGTTCATCATTTATTGATTTATAGAGTTCAATCGCATTTAAATAATACTCCAGAGATTCTTCATATTGTTCCTTTGCGTCTAAATAGTAGCCAATATTCAACAAACATGAAGCTTCGAGTTTTTTATTTTTTAATTGTTTGGATAGTCGATACGCCTTTTTGTAATAAATAAATGAAGTATCTGGAAATGAATAATAAATATCATTTCCTATGTCAATTAATAATTTAATTTTTGAAGTGTCTGATTTTGAAGTCTTTAATTTATTTAATAATTCTTTATTTATATTTTGAGAGAATATATTATTGAAAGTAAAAAAAACTAAAACAAAAAAGGTTAATTTGTAAGTATTCAATTGGGATTCTTATTTTAATTTAAATTAATTACTTTTAAAGATAATTAAAATAATAAAATGTCTTGATCTAAAAAGATACTTTTTTCTGTTTTTAGAAATAAATTTAATACCTCATTTTTTTAAATATTATTTATGTTTTCATTTTTTAAAGGTTTCGGAATAAATAAACAAGCCTATACCATTGCATTTTATAATTTAGAAAATTTATTCGACACCAAAAATGATCCTCAAATTTTAGATGATGATTTTACGCCTGAAGGTGTAAAGCATTGGAATAAAAAACGTTACAGGCAAAAAATCAGTAAGTTAAGTCGTGTAATTTCTCAATTAGGTATTAAAAAATCTGTATATTCTCCGGCAATTGTAGGTGTTGTTGAGGTTGAAAATAGAAGAGTTTTAGAAGATTTGGTGTATTCAAAAAGTCTAAAAAACGAACATTACGGTATTGTACATTATGATTCGCCTGATGAGCGAGGAATTGATGTTGCCTTATTGTATAAAAAAGAACTATTTGAACTGTTACATACGGAAACCTTTCCTTTATATATTGAAAATGAACGTGGAGAGCGAGATTATACACGTGATATTTTATATGTAAGAGGGAATTTAAATGGAGAGTTAATGCATGTTTTAGTAAATCATTGGCCTTCCCGAAGAAGTGGTGAAGATACTTCAGAAGTAAATAGAATTGCAGCGGCTGAATTAGCAACTTCTATAATTGAAAAAATTTCAATGGAATTAGAAGATCCTAAAATAATTATTATGGGCGATTTTAATGATGATCCTTCAAATATAAGTGTTAAAAAACAGCTGGTAAACGGGTCGTTTTATAACCCAATGGAGCGTTTAATTGATAGTGGAAATGGCACTTTAAATTATAAAAACACCTGGCATTTGTTTGATCAAATTATTTTCTCGAAGAATTTTTTAGACATTGAAGAAAATAAACATTCATTTAAATATGCCGAAATTTTTGATGAACATTTCTTAAAGGAATGGAAAGGGAAATATAAAGGAAATCCGTTTAGAACCTATATAGGGAAAAGGTATCAAGGCGGATTTAGCGATCATTTTCCGGTGTACGTGTATTTAAAATTGAATAAAAAAACACAAATTTAATTCCTTATCTTTTGAAATTAGGTTTAAGATATAATTTACAGTGGGTTTTTAAAACTTATTGAGTATCCGCAACCAATTGAGCTAAAATATACTCAACGCCTTGGTTATCATTTGTTTTTGTTAAAAAACGGGCGGCTTTTTTAACATTTGGATGTGCATTTTCCATAGCATAGCTAAAATTTGCTAATTCCAACATTTTTAAATCATTATTATAATCGCCAAAAACCATAGTTTCTTCTTTTGTAATACCTAATTCTTGTTGAATAATGTTAAGTGCATATCCTTTATGAGCGTTTATATGAGAAATATCTAACCAATGTTCCCCTGAAACAATGACCTGAAAGTTATTCTTAAATTGCTGTACGCTTGGATAAATATAAGTTTCGGAACATTCAAAATGGTAGGCGGCTATTTTTAAAAAATCGTCATTGGTTACTTTTGTTAAGTCATCAACAATTTCATATTCAGAATAATAGTTGCTAAACATTGTTACAAACTCGGCATCTGAAGTTTCAATATATGCTTTCTTTTTTCCACATAAAACAATACATGTGTTTTTTAGGGTTCGAAGTTTTAAAATAGGTTCTAGTATCGCTGCTGCATCTAAATGAACAGTAAATAATTCGGTATTACCTCTTTTTGCGAGGGCGCCATTTTCGGCAATAATGGTAATTTCATTTTTTATGGTTTCAAATCTATCAACAATGCTATGGTATTGTCTTCCGCTTGCTGCAATAAAATGGATTTTTTTTTCTTTTAGTTTTTCATACAATTTAAAAAATAAAGGGCTTACTTCACTTTTGGAGTTTAGCAAGGTTCCATCCATATCTGTTACAACTAATTTTACTTTTGAAAAATCCATATTTGTTATTTGAAATGCAAAAATAGGACTCTCATTTAGAAGATATGTTAAAAATGAATTAATTTATTTGATTTTTTTGGTAATTATTTTGTGTAAACTAAACTATTTCAAAGGCTATTATTGCTTTTAAAAATTGTATTATTGTAGTTCTACATATATAAATTAATTATATGAAACGAACATGCTAAAAAGTTTATCTTCTAACAAAATGGCGAACCTACTTGCCAGCAAGGTAGTTAGTAAAAAGTATGTGAGCGTTTATAAAAAATAATAATATAGACACATGAAATTTAGCTCCCGTTTATTTACCAGCTGTCTTTTTCTATTTGTTGTTACAGCAATTTTTGCCCAAGAAATTCCACCTGTCGTAAATTTTTCACCACAAGATTATGGCGCAGAAAACCAGAACTGGTCAATTTCACAATCAAATGAAAAATACATTTATGTAGCAAATACAAGTGGATTGTTAGCGTATAATGGGGCAAATTGGAAACAATATGCATCACCAAATAATACAATTATTCGTTCGGTTGCTGTAATAGCCGATAAAATATATACAGGTGCTTATATGGAATTTGGGTATTGGGAGAAAAACGAATTCGGTAGTTTGCGCTATACTTCATTAAGTAAAAGAATAAAGTCGGTATTGATTGAAGAGGATTTTTGGAATATTGTAAATTATGATAGTTATATCATTTTTCAATCTTTGCATCGCTTATATATTTACAATACGAGTGATCAATCTTTCAAAATATTTAATTCAGAAAATGTTTTGCCTAAAGTATTTAAAGTGGGGCAAAATGTGTATTTCCAAATTATGGGAAAGGGATTATTTGAAATTGATAAAGGAGTTCCAAAACTTATTTCGGATAACCTACTTTTTAAAAACACCATTTTGGTGAATATGTTTAACGTTCAAAATAAAACACTTATTGCAACTCAAGATAAAGGTTTTTATATGTTAGGCGGTGATGGTTTAGTTACTTGGAATTCTACATTTAACAATCAAAACAAGTTAAATGATGTTTATAGTTGTATTCAATTAAAAAAAGGAGGTTTTATAATTGGAACTATTTCCAAAGGAATTTACTATTTGGACGAGATAGGTAATTTGGTGTACGCAATAAATCAAGATAAAGGATTATTTAATAATACTATTTTATCAATTTTTGAAGATGTTAGTGGGAATTTATGGTTAGGATTAGATAACGGGATAAGTTTATTGAATATTAATTCACCAATTTATGTTTATAATGAATTTACAGGAAACTTAGGATCGGTTTACACATCTACTATTTTCAAAAATAATTTATACTTGGGAACCAATCATGGGTTGTTTTATAAACCGCTAAATGAAAAGGCAGATTTTAATTTTATTGAAGGTACTAATGGTCAGGTTTGGTGTTTAAAAGTGATTGACGACAGCTTGCTTTGTGGTCATAATTCAGGAACTTTTGAGGTTGTAGATAACAAAGCTAAATTGATAGCTAATAAAATGGGAACTTGGAATATCTCACCAATTCCGCAGCATGAAAATTTATTAATTCAAGGAAATTATGACGGTTTATATATTTTAGAAAAAGTAAATAACCAATGGAAGTATAGAAATAAATTACAAAATTTTGATATTTCCAGTCGGTTTTTTGAGTTTTCAGCGGAAAATCAATTGTTAATGAGTAACCTATATAAAGGTGTTTTTGATATTAAAATTAATGATGCCTATACCAAAGTAGAACATTTTAGTGTTGAAGAAACTGCCCCTGTTAGTTTAATAAATTTCAATAATCAATTATTTTATACTTCAAAAAAAGGAATTTTTTTATATGATAAAAATTTTAAGAAATTTAATAAGGATTCATTAATGAGTACTTCATTTTTGAAAAATGAAAAGTATATATCTGGAAATTTGGTGAATGAAAAGAAATCGAATACACTTTGGGCATTTACAAAATCAAATATTATGTATTTTACCCAAGGAAAGTTGGATAAAATTCCAAAAGTGAATAAAATTTCTTTGGCGGCCTCTTATCGAAATACCATTAATGGTTATGAAAGTGTAACCTTAATTAATGAAAATAATTATTTAATAGGAACAACTCGAGGGTATATAGTATTAGATATTTCAAAACTTCAGAATAATAATTTTAACATTCGTATCAATTCTATTGAAAAAAGTGTGTTAGATGAACAAAAAAAACCGGTATCATTTAATGATAATGCTTTTAAATTTATTGAGAACAATTTATATTTTGAATTTAGCACACCAGATTTTGATAAGTTTACGGAAACAGTATACCAATATCAATTAATAGGAATGTATGATAATTGGAGTGCTTGGTCAACAGATTCTGAAATTTCATTTAAAAATCTGCCTTTTGGTGATTATACTTTTAACGTACGCGCTAAAATAGGAAACAACACTTCCGTAAATGTTGCAACTTACAGTTTTACTATAAACAGACCTTGGTATTTATCCAATTGGATGCTGCTTTTTTACAGCGTAAGCATTTTAGGGTTATTGTATTTAATTCATTTTGTAAATAAACGTTATTATAACAAGCAAAAACAAAGTCTTATAAAACGTAATAGACGTAAATTCGAAATAAACAAGTTGGAAAGTGAAAAGGTCATTATGAAATTGAAAAATGAGAAATTACAACATGACATTGATAGCAAAACAAAAGAATTATCATCTTCCACGCTAAACATTATTAAAAAGAATGAGTTATTGAATACCATTAAAAAGGAGCTCGAAAATGTAAATGATACGAAAAATGTAAAACCTGTAATTAGAATTATTAATAATAACCTGACTAATAATGATGATTGGGTGCTGTTTGAAGAAGCTTTTAATAATGCGGATACTGACTTCTTAAAGAAAGTTAAAAAGGCGCATCCTGTATTAACTCCAAATGATTTACGTTTATGTGCCTATTTAAGATTGAACTTATCGTCCAAAGAAATAGCTCCTTTATTAAACATTTCATCACGAAGTGTTGAAATAAAAAGATATCGTTTGCGTAAAAAAATGGAACTAGAACATGAAAAAAGCCTTGTAGAGTATATTTTACAAATGTAAATCAATACAACATTTTTTAAAAGTACCTCAACATTACCACAACATTTTAGTAACTACAAGGGTTTAGTGTTAAAAATTTTAACGTATAAAACGCCTTTGTTAGTAACTTGTATCGTAGCTTAACCTCCTAGTAAACATTGAAAAATAGGTCAATTTTACCATCATTATGTGTAGAATTAACATTTACTTAATTTGCACCTGTATGTTTTTTGTATAGGTGCATTTTTAGTTTTCAGTGAATAGTAATAGTAATTTAGTAGAAACTTAATTCAAAAATATATGAAGTCATTTTTATTATCAATTTTTATAAGTTTCATGGGCGTATGTGTTACGGCTCAAACTTATGAAATGAAGGGAAATGTATCTGACAATTCTGGAATGCCATTACCTGGTGTTACAATTCTTGTTAAAGGTACTACAAACGGTGCTACTACAGATTTCGATGGAAATTTTGTACTTGCAAACGTTAAAAAAGGAAATTCGTTGGTTTTTTCCTATATGGGATTTGCAACCAAAGAAATTGTTGTTAACAACGCAAACAATTTAAAAATTGTCTTAACGGAGGACACTCAAAGTTTAGACGAAGTAGTTGTAATTGGTTATGGTACGCAAAAAGTAACGAATGTATCTGGAGCAATTTCAACTATTAAAGCGGAGTCAATAGACAAACTTAAACCACTTAGAGTTGAAGAGGCACTTCAAGGGAGTGCATCTGGGGTTTCTGTAATACAAGGTGGGTCACCGGGGAGTAAACCAACGGTATTGGTTCGTGGTATTCCTTCTTTTTCAGGTGTAGATCCAGTGGTTATTATAGATGGTGTGCCGCAATCTTTAGATGATTTGAACTCTATAAGTTCAGCGGATATTGAGTCTTTAAATATTTTAAAAGATGCTGCTTCAACAGCTATTTATGGTGTTAAAGGTGGTAATGGTGTAATAGTAGTAACTACTAAAGGAGGTAGAAAAAATCAAAAAACGGAATTTAACTTAAATACATATTCAGGTGTTCAATCTGTAATTAAAAAAATAGGGGTGTTAAATGCTTCTGAATATGCTGCAATAATTAATGAAGGTAGCGCTGCTGCTGGAGGAAATTTAATTTTCCCAAATATTTCAGGTTTAGGTGTAGGTACTGATTGGCAAGATGAAGTTTTTAAAGAAGCACCAGTAACCTCACATACGCTTTCTGCAAGAGGAGGATCTGAAAATGTAGGATACTTTGTTTCTGCTGGTTATTTAACGCAAGGAGGTATTGTTGGAGGTGATGACAAATCAAACTTTAACAGAGTAAACTTTACGGCGAACCTAGATTTTAAATTAACTTCTAAATTAAAATTTATACTTAATTCTAGTTATGCTAATATAAAAAGTAAATCAGTAGCAGAAAATTCATTTAATTCTATTATTGGTAATGCTGTAAATTTCGACCCTACGGTTTCTCCGTATAATACAGATCCTAATGATTTTGCTACTTATGGTTATAGTAGCCTTTTGTTGTCTGAAATATTCAATCCTGTACAACGATTAGCTGATACATATAATGAAAATAATGGAGATAAATTATATGGTAAATTTGAGTTACAATATGATATTTTAGATAATCTTAAAATAACTTCTCGTTTTGGGTATACAAAATGGGACCAAGTAAGTAAAAGCTTTTCACCATTAGCATATTATGGACCAAATAATGTGTCTAGTCAATATTTGGCAGACGGTACAGTGCCATTACAATCAGTAGATAATGGAGATGGTACTACAAGTGTAATTCCAACATATCATAATAGTGTTACTGAAAAAGAGGAGTCTAATTTTAGTTATACATTTGAAACCTTTGCGAGTTATGGATTTAAGTTACAAGAAAAACATAATTTTGATGTTGTTTTAGGTGTTTCAAGAAGTAAATCTACGGGAGATGAAATTGGAACAACCAGACAAGATGTAAGAGACAATGCTTGGTCTTGGGCAGATATTTCTGCCGCTACAGGGGTTAATACCGAATTAAATATCAACGCCTATACAGGGTATAGTTCTCAAGATTTAGAGCGTAGAAATATGTCGTTCTTTAGTAGAGTTAACTATGATTATCAAGACAAATATTTAGCATCATTTTCAGCAAGACGTGATGGTTCTATAGCTTTTGGTGATGATAAAAAGTTTGCAAACTTTTTTGCAGGTTCTTTAGGTTGGATAGTAACAAAAGAAGATTTTTTTGATTTAGAGTACATTAATTTCTTAAAAGTAAGAGGAAGTTACGGTACAGTAGGTAATGAGAATGTAGATCCACAATATGTGAGTATTACGGTTGGTGGACCAAGTTATAATTCAACAGCAAACAGTAATGGATATACTTTTGGATCTGAATTTGTTTCAGGAGCCACAGTAAATTCATTTAACAATCCAACATTAAGTTGGGAAGAGCAAACGCAATATAACGTAGGTTTTGACGCTACACTTTTTGACAATTTATCAATAAATTTTGATTATTTTAATAAATCAGTTAAAGGTTTATTATTTACAGATGCACCGCCACTGTATGCGGGTACTTCTGAGCCTGTAACATCTAACATTGGTAGTACTGAAAGTAAAGGTGTAGATTTAACATTAGGTTATAATACAACTGGAGAGGACTTAAAGTTTAATACCTCATTAACATTTACAACGTCTAAAAACTTAGTAACAGAAACGAATAGCGACGGTACTGCATATAAAACAGGAGGTTCATATTTTAATGGTCAATCTCATGATGCTACACGTTTTCAAAAAGGGTATACACCAGGTTATTTTTACGGTTATCAAACCAATGGATTATTTCAAAATCAAGGTGAAATTGATGATCACGCAACACAAACAGGAGCGCAACCAGGCGATATTCGTTTTGTTGATACTAATAAAGATGGTGTTATTGATGATAATGACAAAACAAAAATTGGAGA
>JAGPIQ010000209.1 GCA_018054895.1 Lutibacter sp.
TTTCAATAACATTGGCTACGGTAAATGTTTTACCAGAACCAGTAACACCAAGCAGTGTTTGGTATTTTTCACTTGAATTAATACTTTCAACCAATTGCTTAATAGCTGTTGGTTGATCACCCGTAGGTTTAAATTTCGATTCTAATTTGAATTGCATACCACAAAAATAATGTAAAAATAGTTACGGTTTAGAATTTAAGATATACGATTTGTAATTAGTTCTTCGATTTTTTTTGTGCTTTCCTAAATAGCGTTGACCGTTTTTTAGATGAATAATTTATTGTTAAATATAGTAATTATTATTGGGAGGTTTTATGTACATTTTCAGTAATAATTAAACAGTTAAAATGCCCGCTCCTCAAAGTCGGGAGACTTTGAGGAATATTATTAAAATGAAAGTAAAAAGGTTTTGAAAATTAAAATTTTGACATATAGGAATTACATAAAGCATTATGCCTCAAAGTCAGGGAACTTTGCGGAGCTGGTAAACTACTAATTACTCAATACTGACTACTCACTTCTATTTTTACCTTTTCAAACTAAAATGTCCTTTTTTAATTTTTATATAGCCCTTGCTATCAATTAATTCTGCTGAAAACCAATAGTCCGTGGCTGGTTGTTGCGTACCGTTAAAAAATCCATCCCAGCCAGTTCCATTCGGATCCATTTTATGAATTAATTTTCCAAATCTGTTAAAAATATTGATGGTTATTGAAGGATACATTGTTTTGTTGATACCAATAACGTTCCAAGTATCATTATGTCGATCACCATTTGGAGTGAAAAAATTAGGGAACTGAATTAGAGACACTTCAATTTGTGCAGTGCCACAACCATTTTTATCACTCACATATAAGGTGTAGTTTCCAGCAGTTAAATTATCAAAAAAGAGCTCATCTTGGAATCCATAATCTGGGTCATTTAATGAAAACTCATAATCACCCATACCTAAACTTTCTAAAGAAATAATACTGATACTGTTATTGTTTGAATCATCAACAACAACAATATTATCATACGTTATTTTTGCAATTTCTGAATTTGAAACCGTAATTTTTTTTGTGCGTGTGCATTTGGTTCCGTCAGTTTTTGTTAAAGTAATGTAATAATCTCCAGCTAAATTTACATCTAAGGTTTTATTTGTGGATAAAACCGTATTTCTATCTTCACTTGTCCAAGAATAGTCTAAATTTTCTGAAGTATTACCTTGAAAAACTTCTAAGGTTTTTGAAGATGCAGGTTCCGTTAAACATAATATTTCAGTAGGATTCACTTCAAAATCAGGCAATGGGTTTACAACAAAACCGATAGTTGTAGTAGCGCTACAAGTATTGTTTAATGGATTAATTACGTTTACTGAAATAGTTTGTGTTGCAGAATTAAATGGATTTGGCAACGGACTTGAAAGTTCCGTTCCAGTAGCATCAAAATAATGAACTTCCATACCTGTTTGACTTCCTAAAATGCTGGCTTCAATTGTTGAAGTATCAAAATTATAAAAACCATCGTTAGATTTATCATCACAAGCAGGAGCTATTGTAACAGAATTTGCAATTGGAGATTTGTCAACAATAAATTTTAAACTAGTTTCATCAGAACAAGCAGCGGTTGTATTATTAGTAACTAAAATTTTAATAGTTTGATTCGCTGTTAAAAATGGATTTGGCAAAGGACTTGGCAATGGATTTCCAAGTTCATCATAATAAGTTACAATTACATTTGTTTGCCCATTTAACACGGTACTTTCTATGGTTGAAGTGTCAAAAGGAAACTTTCCGTCAGCATCATCATCACATTGTCTGGCGATGGTTACAGCATTTGCAAAAGGCAATGCTTCCACATTTAGAGTGATGTGCGTACCAAAACCTATACAATCGTTATTTAATTGACTATCAACACGAATATAAATTTGCTGTGTGTTTGGGTATCCAATATTTCTATAGTTTGAAATGTCCGTTATTTCGTTGCTTTCAGAAAGTGCATCCGCTTCATTTCTATAATATTTTATGGTTAACAGTTGTCCTGTTGAAAAAATAGCACGGACTTCAGCATCAACACTACTAAAATCAAAAGTAGCAATGCCATCTCTATCATCATTTGAAGCGTCTATATAATCATCACAAACAGTAAACGTTTTTTGAAATGTTGAAGGAATTTTAGTTGTTGAAACCGTTAATTTAATTTCAGAAGTTTGTGGACATCCTACTAAAGATTCAACACGAGCCCAAACGGTATCTGTATTTATTGTTTTATTTTGAAAAGCCGTTGGATTTATAATTCCAGTGCCTCCAGCAATTGCTTCCGCTAACGAATTATAATAAGTAAACGTTTCATTAGCCGCATTTGCGGAAATTTTGGTATTTGCTTCAGTTAAATTAAATAAACTAAATCCATCGGTATCATTATCACATTGCTTTAAATCTACCAAAGCAGTTACAATTGGTAATGGATTTACGGTTAATGTAGCTTCGCTTGAAATTAAACCACAAGAGTTTCCGGCTGTATTTAATTGAACTCTGTACTTATAATTATGATACGTTAATGGAATGTTTGAAATGGTTAACGCATTTGTAGTTGCATTTGCATACATGCTATTATTTGTAATAGTTACCCAGTTAATTCCATCGCTACTTTCTTGCCATTGGTAACTATCAATGGTGTTGGTTTCAATAGTGAAAATAGCGCTACCGATTTCACAAGCTGTTTGGTTTTCCGGTTGAGAAATTATAGTAATTGGAGCAGCTGTTATATAGTTATTGTTTGGTACTGAATAACCATTACTAGCGTTAGAAACAAGTCCGTTTGTATTTACAATTACAGTAGAATTTCCTAGATAATTATCTAAATTTTCATCAGAAAAACCTGCTTCAATTACATCATTACAGTTATCTCCATCGCTATCTGCATCTATATAATTAAATAGCGTGTCGTTATCCGTATTTGAAATTGTGTATTGAGTTGTACCGCTATCTGGCGAAGTTTCAGCAGTATCATCCCAACCATTTGTTCCAATAGTTGTTGAAATACCGTCTATAATTCCATCAGAATTAGCATCTACTAAGCCACTTCCAGATTCTTCTAAATCATAAATTCCATCATTATCACTATCTAAGTCTAAATAATCAAAAACGCCATCATTGTCGGTGTCAATAGGTACCGTAATTCCGTTAAAAGCATCATCTAAACCATCATTATTACTATCAGTACTTAATAAAGTGATTAAAGTACCAGCACCTTCAATTCTATCAGGAATGCCATCATTATCACTATCATAGTCAAATTCATCGGTAATACCATCATTGTCACTATCAATTGGTAAACAAGTTGCTTTTATTTTAAAAACGGCAGTATTGTCAGTAGTTTCAGAAATGTTTTTATGAGTGTAACTAAAAGAGTTGATCATGCTTGAAACAAATTCAAAAGTAGCAGTGCTAGGAGCAAGGGACGTTCCTTTTATTTTAAAGCGAATTTCAAAAGAAGAAAATTGCGTAATGCCAGATTCGTACACAC
>JAGPIQ010000210.1 GCA_018054895.1 Lutibacter sp.
AATAGTCTTTGTCGGTTGCTGTGTTGAGTTGTTTTGCTCTGTTTGGTTGTTCTGCATTTGAAATGAATTTTGGTGCGTTAATCATCCAATTTTGTGCTGCTGCTTGCCAATCGACCATTGGTGTTTTGCCACCGACTAACCAACCGACACTCTTGAAGTAATTGTAGAATTTTTGAGCTTCTTGTTCCGGAAAGTTATTTTCTTGGAAATAGGATTTTACATTTTCGATTGTTGGCTTCTCTACTATGCTCGAAGTGACAATAATTTCTTTTTCTTTTTTCGCGGAACTTTTTTCTTTTTCTTCAATTTCGTTTTTTAAATCAGAATTATTTATTTCTTCAAAATTTTTTGTGAGCTTTTCCAAGTTTGAAACGTTTTTATCGTTTAAAATGTTTGTATTGTTTATATAGTTTATAGAAGGTACTACTGCTTGTTCAGTACCTGTCTCAATACTAGTACAAGACTTGTTCAAAGCTTGTTCAGAAACAAGTTCAATAAGTGGTTCATTTTTTGGTTTTCTTTCGGATTTTGGTAGCGGTTTTAAATCTTCTGAAAAGTTGAATAAAATGACATGACTTCCTTTAAATGGATTGTATGATGGTTCGTAATTGATATAACCCAAACTATGCAAGTTCTTCAGACATTTATGATAGGTTGCTTTGGAACTGATTTTGCTTATTCGCATTACCTCATCGCGATTGATACTGATAGGATTTTTGAAGCGGTTGCAGTTCCAAAATTGGAATAGGGCAATGTATAAGCTTACGTGTGTAGGATTTAGCGTTTTATCAATGGCTACTTTTTCGAAGAAACCGGTTAAGTGTTTGATGTAATTCATTTGGAAGTATTAAGATTGGAGTATTAAGTATTAAGACTTTTACTAAGGTTATGAGATACCTCTCCCGAAGTTTCGGGATCGCTCGGTATGACAAAAAAATCATATTACTTAAAGAGGGTAGGTAAAGCATTTACCTTATTTCCATTTAATAATTTATCAATATCTGAATGGTCATAATACATGATGCCACCTATTTTGGTATAGGTTAGTGTTCCGTTGATGCGGAGATTTTGCAATGTACCTGGAGAGATGTTTAACAGTTTACGGACTTCATTGGATTTGAGCCACTGTTTTGTTTGTTGCGGTTTGGATTGAATGATTTCTTTTAAATCATTTAGAAGAAGACTACGAAATTCGTTTAAGTCTTCACGTGTAATAACTTCGATTGCCATAACGTAATTTTTAAATTGTTATGGTACAAAATTGTGGCGTTTGATTTGTTTTCTTTCACAACGGGGTTCATGTTGTGAACGATTTTTATTTAAAGTACCTCATCTGAATTGTTCATCCTAGTCAATAATTTTTCATTTAAAGTTGTTATAAACTTTGTTCTATCATTCTTACGGGCTTTAATTTCAAGGAATGTTCTACGATATTGCCCTAAATCAATTTCAAAAATATGCTCAAAATATTCAGCAATATCTTTAAGATCTGCGGCACCATTATTAAAAGCTCCTTCAGTATGTAATGCAAAAATAAGTTCAGTTAACGCTACTTTTGAGCCTGTCCACATCATTTTCATGTTCGGTTGGCGTTGTGTTTTTTCGTTAGTTCCTTTATTTTCAATCATAATTAGTTTATTTTCAAGATATAATTGAATTAAGTCATTAGCTAATATTTTTGCTACTTTATAATCATGAGATGTTGAAAAATTAGTATCTGTTTCAAAATAATAGCTACTTAATGCTAATTTCACATCAAACTTCCCTCTTAGAAAATATTTGTAATCCAAATAATTATTTCCAGAGCGAAAATATTTGTAAAATTCTAATTCATTATCAAAAAATGATTTAAGTTTTATAAGTTCATTATTGTAATATTTTTTTAAAATACGATTGCCTCCATTTGGCTTTTTCATTTCAATTTTAAGGATTGAATTGTAATAAATAATCTTTGATGTAAATTGGGGTTTAATTTCCTTAAAAAAATATATTTCTTCATCTTGACTTTTGAATTGACTTTTAATAACTACATTTTTTAAATTCTCTTTAGCTTTTAAAGTTATCTCAATAGCCTTTTCACAACGCTTAATTTCATTGTCTATTTCAAGATCAATGAAATTAAGTTGTTCATTTAGGTCTGTTTGTAGATTTATTATTTTTTGATTCAAAGTCTTAAAATATTTAAAGATATAGTTTTAATAATTTGATGAGTTCCTAATCGAATAAATATTTATATTTTATAAAGTTCCTTTACTTCATTCAGAATTTTTACTATTCTATCAGATGTAATCTGCATTTTTTCTAATACAATTTTATTTTCATAAAGTTCTTTAACTAAAATTATATCTTTAGAAATAAGAGTTTTTTTTTCGTCTTTTGAAAGATTTATTAAAGTAGTAATTGGATAAAGATCAAATGAATCAATATTGTCTTTAATTCCGTTATTTAACGGATAATCCCAACTAAGTAAAGTTAAACCAACGCATTTCGCATAATTTATTGCATCAATAGTAAACCTGGTATTAGTAACCAACCAGCCTTGTTTGAGATGTGTAGTGTTTTTAGAATTAGTATTCCACTGTTTTTGGATGTCTAAAAATCTTGAATTAATGTATAAAGGAATTTTTACATTACTAACTGCATTAGCGTCAGAATGAAATTTGCATTCAATTGCATAAACGCTTCCTTCTTTTTCAGCTAAAACATCTATTTCGTGGGTAACGCATTCGCCATTTAAAATTACACTGACAGAGGTTTTAAATCCTTTTTCTCTCAATAATGCTGCAACTAATCTTTCAAAAGGATAACCTGTAGGACCTAAATCAAAAATGGCACGTTTTAGACTATATCGAGAAGCAGATGTTCTGTTTGATTTTTTTAAATAAGCAAACGCTTTTTTATATATTTCAATTGAAGAAATACCATCATAAATTTCAGTTTGTATTTTTGAAATAATGTTTTCAATTTCTTCTTCAGATGCACCACTACGTAGTAGTGAATGTTCTAATTTTTGAGTTGAAAATGGTTCAACATCAAAAGAATTCTTTTTAATAAAAATTGGTTTTTGTTTCATAATTAAAATATTAAAAACGTAAAGTTTCTGTCATTATACCAAATCTTATTGAGCTGATTTGATGTTGAAAATAAATATTATAATAATCCATACCATGATAGAATTGAACAAAAAATCCAATATCTTCTAAGAATTTTGGGTGATAATAGAGAATTAGACTTGCATTTAATCTTTTGGCGTCAAAATAGTTCCAATTATTAAAATTATCTAACATTATTGTCGTTTCAGCTTTAATTGAGAAGTTTGCTCTTTGTTTTTCGTTTGGAAGTGGATTTGTTTTCATAGGAAGTTTATAAGCTAAAAAGGTATTGTGCCATCGCAATCCACTATATTGACCTTGAAGTTCTTCTAACATCCACCTCTTTGGGTGGATTTCAAATGAGCTTTTTATAAATTTGAAAGCTTTCAAGTTTTGACTATATGAT
>JAGPIQ010000211.1 GCA_018054895.1 Lutibacter sp.
ACCATACGACCGTCTGGATCTGGAATATTTTGTAAACGCACATCCATTTCGCTTCCTGGTTGAAAAGCATTAAAGTACAAATGGTAAAATACCTGTGTTAAGGAATCCGGTGAATTGTTGGTATATGTTAATTGTTGTGTTCCTTTATATTGGTAATTGTTAACATTTACATCTACATTCATCTTATAATTAACATGTTGTTGCCAATACGTAGTGTTATTTTGTGAATATATTGAAATAAAACCTAAAAATTGCAGTAAAAAAACTACGTTCTTCATTTAAATAAAAATTTTAATGCGCAATATAACTATAACCGCATAAAAACAAAAAGAATGTAATAATAAAGGGCTATGGACTAATTAATTTTAACACCAAATTAAGTTATAGTGTAAAGGGTCATTTTACATCAAAAAAAACAGTTGCAAGAATTTTCTTACAACTGTTTTTTATCTAATAATCTGTTTTGATTTTTTAGAACTGTATATCTTTAATTTTTTATTGAAATCTGTATCCTATAGAAATTCCACCTCGCTTAACAATATCAAGGTTGCTTTTGTTTAGCATATCTCTACCAATACCAACGTATGCTTCAGCTACAAAACCTCTTGGAGTAGCCCATTTTGCACCAACTGAAACTCCTACGGCTAAATCGGTAAATTTTTCTTCATTTTTAATTTCAGTTACTGGGTCTTCTGTATAAGTGTAGCTGTCAAATTTCCCAGAGTGTATCATACTAAAGGCTTCAACAAAAAGTCCTTGCGCATATTTATCTGATAAAAAATGGCGATAATAGGGTGTTAATGAAAAAGTACGTGTATCATTTAATACTTCCTTATTGTTATCTAAACTAATTAAAGTTCCTACACCAATAGATGATTCTTCATTTAAAATGCGTTCATAACCAATGTCTAACCATTTAAAACCTATTAAGTTAGATAGGTTTATTTTTAATTCATTAGGCGCTGTGTCATTTTGTGCGAATGAATTAAGACATACGGATACTAAAAGAGCAGTAAAAAGTAATTTTTTCATATTGTAGTAATTTATTATTGAACAAAGATACTTTCAATTATTGAAAAAATAAATAATAAATCAAAATAATGCTTTTAGCTGAATGGATCCTGTGTGAATTGTACTGGATGTTTCACTTTTTCTACCTAAATAATTTATGTTTAAATTTAAATAGGAATTGATGTTTCTAAAAAAAAGCAAACTCCACGTATAGTTTTTGCCAGGTTGTAAGCCTTCCAACATTTGGTAGCCAACAGGCGAATAACTATTTCCTACAAATGTATTGTTGAAATAATTGAAGTCGGCTTTTATAGTGTTTTTTTCAGATTTAGAATAATTGAGTTCCATTCCCAACCGTTTAAGATTTAAAGTTTCTAAATTTTCAATGGTGTTTTCCTTATTTTTTAATTCATAAGAAATAGAAAAATAAGCATCGGAATTGTAATAATAGGATAATTTTGGGAGAATAGTTTGGTTGTTTAAATGATAATTTCGGTTGGAATAATTGAACGATTTTAATTGATTTTTAGCGTTGCTTACTTCAAAATTAAACTGAATAAAATCGCCAAATTTATGCTCAAATTGAACTTTGTGGATGCTTAAATTATTCTCTAAATTATCAATAGTTGTTGTGTTGTTGTTTTGAGCATCGGTATAATTATAAGTGGTTGAAAACTGTTTTTTTCCTCTGTTGAAATAAAAACTATTGTTAAAGTTATAATTTAAACTCAATAAATCATCATCATTTTTTGTAAATGGATTTAAGTTGAATTTTTCACCTTGTTTTTGCTGTTTTCGATCTAATAAAATATAGGTTTGATTGTAAAAATAAGAAGCTATTTTTTTAAAACCTTTTTTCGCACTCCACCCAATAGGATTGATATTGAATGATTGCGAAACTTTATTTTGGTATGTTGGAATGTATCGAACACTTGGTAAAACAATACGTAAATATTCAGCTTGATCCGCAAATTGAGCAATCTCAAATTCATTTAAATCTTTGATTCCGTTGTTATTATAGTCTATCCAGGTGTAAAAACCCTGTCCAGGTTCCGTTTTTATATAGGTATAATCCTGCAAAGGAAGCGTTCCTGAAATAGTTTGATAGGAAGTTGTAAAATTTATAAACTGGTTAAATAATTGTTGTTGATAGGTGATTTTTGAATTTAACGAAGCCTCATTTTTAAAGTTTAAGTTGTCAACTTCCCTGTAGTTGATGTACGCATTTAAATTAGCACTTTCAGAATGTATTAAACTCGATTTTAAATAATATGTTTTTGCCTTGGTTACGCGCTCAAATTGGTTGTTTTGAATGCTATCCGTTGCGCTGTAATTAAACCCAAACTGACTAAAAACTTTGGTAGAATCTCCAACGCCGAAAAACCCTTCATATTCGCTAAATTTATGACTTAACGTATTAAAATTATTGGTTGCTTTTACGGTGCGTTCATTGTTTTCCGAATTCACAAAAGCACCAATCCACGCTTTCTTTAAATGAATTTTTGTTTGAACAAAAAAGCGTCCAAATGTTCCGTTTTCAATAGGATTGTTGTTTGATAAAAAGCTATTATTGAAGGTTGTAATGCTATTTTTATGTTGAAGTGAACCAACTAATTTGTGTTTAGTTGCTGTAAAATCGTCACCAATAGAAAGCGTTTCAAATTCGTAAATTGCCTTGTTTTTTTTATTGAATAACTGCAAGGAGGTATTCCATAATTTTTGTGCGCCAATGGTAGATTCTAAATTCCAATCTCTGTTAAATTCAACCGACTGAACACGTTCCACGCTATTGAAATTTTCACTCAAATAATCAAAATTTACGGCACTTTTTAAACTCCATTTTTTTTCAAACAACAACTGTTTCCAACCAATTTTTGTAGCTAATCCTTTGTTCTCTGAATCGTCAATGTTTGAAAATAAGTTGCTGTCAGTATTACTAACGGCAGTTTCTATGGAAATAGCTGTTTTTTTGGAAGGATTATATTCCGCTTTTACTAAAGAAACTTGCAATTTTGAAGGAGCAACTAATTGAATAATAGGGTTGTAATCTCCTAATTTTTCACCAATATATTCGTATATTTTTCCAATGGCAATCACATCTTTAAGTTGGTAGCTTCCTAAGTTTTTTCCGATATATGAAAAGGAAACGGCATACAAATCATCGGTTTCATTTGTGGAATATTCAAAAAATTCAGTCGTATTTTGAAGTGTTTTTTTATACAAAATTTTATCTTCAGAATATGCATCTTCATAAGCGGAAGGAACAACCATTAATTTGGTGTTATTTCCAGCATTTGCTAATAATTGTTTTTGTTCGTTGGATAAATCCTGTTCTAAAGGCTGATTTTTTAAGTCATTTTCATTATAAAAAAAGCCATTAACAGTCAGTTTATCCGTTTTATATTCCACGTTATTATAGGTTACAAAACGAGTGAAAACTCTGTCGGTATATTGGTATT
>JAGPIQ010000009.1 GCA_018054895.1 Lutibacter sp.
CTAACAAACCTAAATCCCTTAGCGGCTGCAAAGATACCACTCTTTATCTCTTCTAAACAAACTTTTTAAACACTTTTTTTAATTTATTTTTACTTAAACACTCAAACCTCTTATTTGTAATGGGTTACAGAGAGCATAAAAAACCAACTCTTCTAGTCAATTCTTCAAACACAATACAAGATTCCAATAAATCACTTACGCTCCCTCTAAAACATCTTTCTTCTTGATGCTTCATTCTTTTAAATAAATTACAAAATAGCCCCTATTCTTCCATTCATATTAAACTCCTAGCTCTTTAATAACTGACAAAACATTATTTTAATTACCTAAAATACGTATAATCATTATATGGCTGTACTTAATAATAACTATCTTTTCTTTGAATTCTTCTTTATATCCATATTTATAGAACCAATATTGTAGATTTTATTTATCAGACTCTCATTACATGATTCAATCTTCTTTAAAAACTTCTTTTTCTAAAATGAAAACTTAATTAGTATTCAACATATATATGTATAAGGTATAAATTAAACAACGAATTTGTTTATTGTGGAATGCGTAAATTCATTTAAGAACTATTAACTCTTCTAAAAATACATTGTGAAAATGCCCACTATACTCTTTTATACTTATATTAATATCCGTTGAGCAATCAATCACCACTAAAAAAATGATTAATCCCTTTTTATTCTTTAAGTTGATAGTAGCAATTATTACATCTTAAACATATTTTCGAATGGTAGAATTGTTTGATCTCATTTAAATAGAAACGAATTAAAAAAAATACTTCTTTATCAATAAAAAGTTTTACAGATACTAAATTAAACATATTACAATGCCCACCATTTATATCAACAAAAAAGTTCCTAAATAGTTAGTCCCTATTTAGCTATTTTTAAATGAGTCCTATTTGTTTAAATGATAATTGCATAAAGTCCGAATACCCGGAATTAATTCATACTATTTCCTGTTAAACTTTATTATAGAATTCATTCATAATAAAAATCCAATTTAACCCATAAAAAAAGAGGCTTATCGCCTCTTTCAATTAATACACTTTATAAGCTAACCCGAGCATCCAATTTCCTTTGGGCATTGGAACTAAACCAGCCTCTCTATAATTGGTATTGAAAATATTATTTGCGTTTAATGAAATTTCGAAATTTCTAATAGCAGTACTTATTTTGGCATCTACTAAATTATAACTTTCACCCTTTGTTCTTTCAACATATCTATAAGTAATACTTTGGCTAACGTACTTGGAAAACCTAGAATTAAAACTTGTAGCAAACTGATGCTTTAAACTATTTAATGAATAGCGAGTTAACAACCCATCGATATCTTTTATTTGATCTTCAATAAAATTATAGTTAACGGCAACATTTTGATTAAAACCAGAAAACTTAAATTGATAATCGAATGATGTTTCGAATCCCATTGTTGCAACTGCACTAAAATTTTGAGCTTTCCATTTCTCATTTTCACTATTTCTGGCCCAATCAATTAAATCACTTGAATTTCTATTGAATAAGGCTATTGTAAAATTCAAATTATCCCCCAAATATTTAATTCCTAATTCTTCAGAAATTGCTGATTCAGGTTGTAACTCCGAATTCCCTTCATTTCCTGGATCACTATAATATAAATCAGTATACGTTGGAACTCTATAAGTATATCCAATATTTCCATATACTTTTAAGTTTTCAGAAATATCATACCCTAAATCTAGTCCTGGTAAAAATTGGGTTTTAAAATCCGAAAACGAACTAATGGCTACACCAAATGTTACATCAAATTTTTCTAAATTATCAAACCTATGCTCTAAAAAGGAGTTAAACACCAATCGGTCTCTATCTCCTAAATTATTACTTACTAAAAATACTTTTGAAACATCAACCCCAAAACCTGTTTTTCCTAAATTTGAAGTATATACCATATTGGTTTCAACACCTACTTTATTTGAAATATGTAAATTTCTGTAAAAAGATGGATCTGTTCGTTTTAATAAAAATAGATCTTGATTTCTCTTCCAAAAAACCCGTGGCTTAATTGTTAGATTAGAAACATTAAAAGATGTAGATAAAGCGACTAAACTATTCTGAGTTTCCTCATATTCTTTAAAATTTGGATTTGAAGAGTAAAAATTTTCAGCTCCAAACTTTCGATCAATAAAGGATGTTACTAAATCATACTTATAAATTTGAGCTTTTACAAAAGCTGAATTATTCTCAAAATCGGAATTTACTCGATACCCATCTGATTTTTGATGTGAAATATGTGCCAAAACTGCAACATTATCATTCAACTTTTCTTGAATACCTATGGAAGCTTTTTTGTTTTCATAAGAACCGTAACCTACTTTCAATTTTAACCCATCATTTTTTATTTTTTTGGTAACAATATTAATTGCACCCGTAAATGCATTTTGACCGTAAACTCTCGCTGCAGGACCTTTTACAATTTCAATACTTTCAATATTATCTAAATCTACTATTGCATTCATTGTATGATGGCCAGTTTGTGGATCATCCATTTTTACACCATCAATAAGTAACAATGTTTGTTCAAAATTTCCACCTCTAATAAATAAATCGGATTGCATTCCTTCTACTCCACGTCTTCTAATATCAATCCCTGCTACAGTTTGTAACAAATCGGTTAAATTAGTTGCTGCTGCTTGCTGAATCATTTCATTACTTATATATGAAATTGTTCTTGAATCTTCAGAGATTGATAATGAAATTCTGTTTCCAGTAAGGATAACTTCTTTTAATGTAATAGTATCTTTTTGAGCTTGCATTGAAATACATGTAAATAATAAAACGCAAACTATTTTAATTGAAATTTTCATAAATTTTGATTTTAAACGCCGCAAAAGTAATAACTTTCCGGACTACTAACATAGTCCACCTTTAAAATGACAGATAGTCCGGTCAATACACTTTTGGAACAACTTATTAATTTAGATACATCTAAATCGCAACCTCAATATTTACAAGCCTCAGAGCAAATTATAAATGGCATACAACGAAGCTATTTACCCAAAGGAACAATACTACCTGGAACACGGATGTTAAGTCAATTATTAAAAATTCACAGAAATACTGCTGTAGCTATCTACGAAGAATTAGCTTCGCAAGGTTGGGTTGAAATAATACCAAATAAAGGAACATTTGTTTTAGACCCAAAGCAAAAAACATCAAAAATAAAAGCAACTTCACAAAAAGTAAATGAAGCTTATACTTATGCCAAAACAACAGGATTTCCATTTCAAGACACCTTTCATTTAGCTTCAACAATTCAATTTTCAAATGCGAAGTATTACATTAATGATGGTAAACCAGATTTACGCTTGCATCCTGTGCATCAATTCTCGAAATGGTACAGTGCTAGTATGAAGCGTAAAACGATTATAAATAAATGGAACAGATCCGTCGATTTTTCCAATTCATTATTTCAAACTCAATTATGTAACTATTTAAATGCGACTAGAGGATTTCATATTAATTCGAAAAACTTAGTAAATACACGCAGTACAGAAATGAGTTTATACGTAGTATCTCAACTCTTATTAAAACAAAATGATATTGTTTTAGTTGGTTATTTAAGTAATTATGCATCTAATATGATTTTTCAACAAACAGGTGCAACTATAAAAACAATTCCAGTAGATATTAATGGTTTAGATATTGAATATATAAAAAAGCATTTTGTAAAACACAGTATTAGATGTGTATATATTTGTGCCCACAGAGATTATCCAACAGTAGTTACATTAAGTGCCGAACGCCGCTTAGAACTATTACAACTTGCTAAAGAATACGGATTTGCTATTATTGAAGATGATTATGATTATGATTTTCAGTATGAAGGTTCAGCAATGTTACCTATGGCAAGTTCAGATGCAAATGGTTTGGTTATTTATTTAGGAAAACTAGGACAATCCTTATTTCCAAGTTTTCAAACAGGATTTGTGATAGCACCAGAAAATCTGATCTCGGAAGCTAAGAATTATCTAGAGTTACTAGACAAACAAGGTGATTTAATACAAGAACAAATGCTGCTGGAATTAATTAATGAAGGTGAAATTTACCGACTTACAAAAAAAAATATTGTTACCTATAAGAAAAGGCGTGATATTTTGTGTGCTTTTTTAACTAACTATTTTTCAGGTATTGCACAATGGAAGATTCCTTCAGGTGGATTAGCCATTTGGTTAGAATTTCAGCCGAAAATATCATTACTTGAACTAGCGAAAGAAGCCGAAAAAAACGATTTACTCTTACCAAAAACTATTCTTTATCAGAATAAAAATACGTGTGCTATTCGATTTGGCTTTGGTCATTTAGATGAACAAGAAATAGAGCTTGTTATTAAAAAACTAAAAAAGGCGTATAATACTGTAACTCTAAAATAAAAAATCCCGAACATTTTGTTCGGGATTTTCAAATTTTTATGCTTCTCCTGTTGGTCCAAAACTCATGGGAAACGGTGTTTGTTCATAATCCTTTATTTCACCGTGACTTTGTTCAAACCTTGCAACATTATCCGCTAAAGCTTTCGCTAAGCGTTTCGCATGTTGTGGTGTTAAAATTATTCGTGACTTCACCTTTGCTTTTGGTTGACCAGGCATTACACTAATAAAATCAACTATAAATTCTGATACTGAATGATTTATTACAGCTAAATTGGAATAGGTTCCTTCAGCAGTTTTTTCATCCAACTCAATATTTATTTGTCCATCATCTTTAGATTTTTGATTACTCATAAAATTACATTTTTGAGTCCATTTCCTCTTGTGATCCAACAATAATATTATCATATGCACGCATACCAGTACCAGCCGGAATTCGTTTACCTACAATAACATTTTCTTTTAATCCTTCTAACTCATCTACCTTTCCACTCACAGCTGCTTCATTCAACACTTTCGTAGTTTCTTGGAACGATGCTGCAGAAATAAATGATTTTGTTTGTAAAGATGCTCTTGTAATACCTTGTAAAATTTGAGTAGCAGTAGCTGGTTGTGCATCTCTTGCAACAACTAACTCTCTATCTTCTCTTCTTAATACAGAATTTTCATCTCTTAATTGACGAGGCGATACAATTTGTCCTTCTTTTAACACTTTAGAATCTCCAGAAATTTCAACAACTTTCATTCCGTATATTTCATCATTTTCTTCAATAAAGTCATTTTTATGAACCAATTGATTTTCCAAGAATAATGTATCTCCTGAATCAATAATTCTAACTTTACGCATCATTTGACGAACAACAACTTCGAAATGTTTATCATTAATTTTCACCCCTTGTAAGCGGTAAACCTCTTGAATTTCATTTACTAAGTATTCTTGAACTTTTCCTGGCCCTTCAATATTTAAAATATCATCAGGCGTAACTGCTCCTTCTGATAATGGCATACCAGCTTTAATAAAGTCATTCTCTTGAACTAAAATTTGGTTCGATAATTTAATTAAATACCTTTTTACTTCACCTAATTTCGATTCTACTACAATTTCTCTATTTCCTCTTTTAATTTTTCCGAATGAAATAACACCATCAATTTCAGAAACTACTGCTGGATTAGAAGGATTACGTGCTTCAAATAATTCAGTTACACGTGGTAAACCTCCTGTAATATCCCCAGATCTTCCTGATTTACGAGGTATTTTTACAATAATTTTCCCTGCTTGTACTTTCTCACCATCTTCAACAATTAAGTGTGCGCCTACAGGTAAATTGTATGATCTAATAACTTCATCATTTTTATCTTTCAATAATAATGTTGGAATTGATTTTTTGTTTTTAGATTCAATAATAACTTTTTCTTGGAAACCAGTTTGTTCATCTATTTCAACTAAATAGTTAACACCTCTTTCGATGCTTTCAAATTCGATTTTTCCACCAAATTCAGAAATAATAACACCGTTAAATGGATCCCATTTACAAACTACATCTCCTCTTTTAATTTTATCACCATCTCCAACAAAAATTGTAGAACCATAAGGAACGTTATTCGTACTTAAAGTTAATCCTGTTTTATCATCAATAACTTTTACTTCTGTAGTTCTTGAAATAACGATATTAATATCCTTTCCTTCGTTATCCTTTCCTACAACCGTTTTTAAATCATCAATACTTACAGTACCATTAAATTTAGAATTCATATTATTCTCTTCAGAAATGTTACCAGCTACCCCTCCAACGTGGAACGTTCTTAATGTTAACTGTGTACCAGGTTCACCAATTGATTGTGCTGCCACAACTCCAACTGCTTCTCCTATCTGAACCATTTTTCTAGTTGATAAGCTTTGTCCATAACATTTTGAACAAATACCTTTTTTAGATTCACAAGTTAATGCAGACCTAACTTCAACACTATCAACCGCAGATGCCTCTATTAACTTTGCAATCGCTCCTGAAATTTCTTGACCACCTTTAACTAAAAGTTGTTCAGTAATTGGGTCTACTACATCATGTAAGGATACACGACCTTCAATTCTTTCGCGTAATGATTCAACAATTTCATCATTCTTTTTAAGAGCTTCTACAGTCAATCCTCTTAGTGTACCACAATCAAACTCGTTGATAATAACATCTTGAGAAACATCTACCAAACGACGTGTTAAGTAACCTGCATCGGCAGTTTTTAACGCCGTATCCGCAAGACCTTTACGAGCACCGTGCGTAGAAATAAAGTATTCTAAAATTGATAACCCTTCCTTAAAGTTAGATAAAATTGGGTTTTCAATAATTTCACCACCACCTGCAGTAGATTTTTTAGGTTTCGCCATTAATCCACGCATACCTGTTAACTGACGAATTTGTTCTTTAGAACCCCTTGCACCAGAATCAAGCATCATAAATACTGAGTTGAATCCTTGTTGATCTTCACGTAAACGTTTCATTGAAAGTTCAGTCAAACGGTTGTTTGTAGAACCCCAAATATCAATTACCTGATTGTAACGCTCTTTATTTGTAAGCATCCCCATATTATAGTTTACCATAATATTTTCAACTTGAGCATTTGCTTCAGCAATCATTGCATGTTTTTCAGGTGGAATAATAATATCCCCTAAACTGAATGAAAGACCACCTTGGAATGCAAATCTGTATCCCATATCTTTCATATCATCCAAGAATTTTCCTGTAGTTGGAACATCAGTAACTTCTAATATGTTACCAATAATATCTCTTAATGATTTTTTATTCAATACCTCATTTACATAACCAGCTGCTTCAGGTACAACTTCATTAAATAATACTCTACCTACAGTAGTTTCAATAATTTGATTCACTAAAACTCCTTCTTTATTAAAGTCTTTTGTTCTAACTTTAATAACAGCATTCAAATTAACCGCTTTTTCATTAAAAGCAATCGTTACTTCTTCTGGGGAATAGAATGTCAATCCTTCACCTTTAACAGGTACTTCAGGAGTTGATCTTCTTTCTTTGGTCATATAATATAAACCAAGTACCATATCCTGAGATGGAACCGTAATAGGTGCTCCATTTGCAGGGTTTAAAATATTGTGTGACGCTAACATTAATAACTGACACTCTAAAATAGCCTCAGGTCCTAATGGTAAATGCACTGCCATCTGGTCACCATCAAAATCCGCGTTGAATGCAGTACATACTAACGGGTGTAATTGAATTGCCTTTCCTTCAATTAATTTTGGTTGAAAAGCTTGGATACCTAAACGGTGTAATGTAGGAGCACGGTTCAGTAATACAGGATGTCCTTTTAAAACATTTTCTAAAATATCCCAAACTACTGGCTCTCTTTTATCTATAATTTTCTTTGCAGATTTTACAGTTTTTACAATTCCTCTTTCAATTAATTTTCTAATTACAAAAGGTTTGTATAATTCTGCTGCCATATCTTTTGGCAATCCACATTCGTATAATTTTAATTCTGGTCCAACAACAATAACCGAACGCGCTGAATAATCCACACGTTTACCAAGTAAATTTTGACGGAAACGTCCTTGCTTACCTTTTAACGAATCGGATAACGATTTTAATGGTCTGTTAGATTCTGTTTTTACTGCTGAAGATTTACGTGTGTTATCAAATAATGAATCTACAGATTCTTGTAACATACGTTTTTCATTACGTAAAATAACTTCTGGAGCTTTTATTTCAACCAATCTTTTTAAACGATTGTTTCTAATAATTACTCTACGGTATAAATCATTTAAATCTGAAGTTGCAAAACGACCACCATCTAAAGGAACTAATGGACGTAATTCTGGTGGAGTCACTGGAATTACTTTCATAATCATCCATTCTGGACGATTTTCTCTATTTTTAGCAGCATCTCTAAACGCTTCAACAACATTTAAACGTTTTAACGCTTCTGTTTTACGTTGTTTTGATGTTTCCGTATTTGCTTTATGACGTAATTCATATGATAAATCATCTAAATTAATACGATTAAATAAATCAATTAAACAAGCAGCACCCATTTTAGCTATAAACTTATCTGGGTCATTATCGTCTAAATATTGATTTTCAACAGGAAAACTGTCAAGAATATCTAAATATTCTTCTTCCGTTAAGAAATCCATTTTTTGTAATGGGTCTCCTGCTGCATTTTTTGCGCCTGCTGGCTGAATTACTACATATCTTTCGTAGTAAATAATCATATCTAATTTTTTTGAAGGCAACCCTAAAAGGTACCCCATTTTATTAGGTAATGATTTAAAATACCAAATATGAGCAACTGGAACTACTAAATTAATATGTCCTACTCTGTCTCTACGAACTTTTTTCTCTGTAACTTCTACACCACAACGGTCACAAACAATTCCTTTATAACGGATTCTTTTGTATTTACCACAAGCACATTCGTAATCTTTTATAGGTCCAAATATACGCTCACAAAACAATCCATCTCTTTCAGGTTTGTGAGTACGGTAATTTATTGTTTCTGGTTTTAAAACTTCCCCTTTAGACATCTCAAGAATTACTTCAGGAGAGGCTAAACCAATGGAAATTTTATTAAATTTTTTTACAGTGTATTTATCGCTTTTAATTGCCATAATAATGATGGATAATTTAAAAATGTAAAAATATATAAGTAGTTAGGAGCAAAACTCCTAACTACCATTTTGTTATTATTCTTCTAATCTAACGTCTAAACCTAAACCTTTCAGTTCGTGCATTAATACGTTAAATGATTCTGGTAAACCTGGTTCAGGCATTGTATCTCCTTTAACAATAGCTTCATACGTTTTTGCTCTACCAAGAACATCATCCGATTTTACTGTTAAAATTTCTCTCAATGTACTTGATGCACCATATGCTTCAAGTGCCCAAACTTCCATCTCTCCAAAACGCTGACCTCCAAACTGAGCTTTACCTCCTAATGGTTGTTGCGTAATTAATGAATATGGTCCAATTGAACGAGCGTGCATTTTGTCATCAATCATATGACCTAATTTAATCATATAAATAACTCCAACTGTTGCAGGTTGATCAAAACGTTGACCAGTACCACCATCATATAAATAAGTGTGACCAAATCTTGGAATTCCAGCTTCATCTGTTAAAGCATTGATTTGATCTATAGTTGCACCATCAAAAATTGGAGTAGCATATTTTCTACCTAAATTTTGACCAGCCCATCCTAATACTGTTTCATAAATCTGACCAATGTTCATACGAGAAGGTACTCCAAGTGGATTCAATACAATATCAACAGGTGTTCCATCTTCTAAGAAAGGCATATCTTCCGCTCTAACAATTCGAGCAACAATACCTTTATTTCCGTGACGCCCTGCCATTTTATCACCCACTTTTAATTTACGTTTTTTAGCAATGTAAATTTTAGCAAGTTTTAAAATTCCTGCAGGTAATTCATCCCCTACTGAAATTGTAAATTTCTCACGTCTTAAAGAACCTTGTAAATCATTCACTTTAATTTTATAGTTGTGGATTAACTCCGTAACTAACATATTAATATGATCATCTGTAGTCCAAACACCTTTTGTTAAATAATTAAAATCTGGAACAGAGTTTAACATTTTTAAGGTGAATTTTTTACCTTTCATTAAAATTTCTTCACCTAAATCGTTCAATACACCTTGTGATGTTTTTCCGTTTATTAGTGAAAATAATTTATCTATTAAAACAGTTCTTAAATCTTCAAGTTTTGCAGTGTACTTACTTTCTAAGTTTGCAAGACTCACTTTTTCTTGAGCTCTTTTAGATTTATCTTTAACGGCGCGTTCAAATAATTTTTTATCAATAACAACACCTCTTAATGATGGAGAAGCTTTTAATGAAGCATCTTTTACATCACCAGCTTTATCACCAAAGATAGCTCTTAATAACTTTTCTTCTGGTGTTGGATCAGATTCACCTTTAGGTGTAATTTTACCAATTAAAATATCACCAGGTTTTACTTCCGCACCAATACGGATCATTCCGTTTTCATCTAAGTCTTTAGTAGCTTCTTCTGAAACGTTTGGAATATCGTTTGTTAATTCTTCAGCACCTAATTTAGTATCTCTAACATCCATTGAATATTCATCAATATGGATTGACGTAAAGATATCTTCTTTAACTACTTTTTCTGAAATTACAATCGCATCCTCAAAGTTATACCCTTTCCAAGGCATAAATGCAACTTTCATATTTCTACCTAAAGCTAACTCCCCTTTTTGGGTTGCATAACCTTCACATAGTACTTGACCTTCTTCAACTCTATCTCCTTTTTTAACAATAGGCTTTAAGTTAATTGAAGTTCCTTGGTTCGTTTTTCTGAATTTAATCAAGTTATATGTTTTGCTATCGCTATCAAAACTAACTAAACGTTCTTCTTCAGTACTATCATATTTAATCATAATAGTATTTGCATCCACATATTCAACAACACCGTCACCTTCAGCATTCATCAAAATTCTTGAATCTTTTGCTACTCTAAATTCTAAACCAGTACCAACAATTGGAGATTCTGGTTGTAATAAAGGAACTGCCTGACGCATCATGTTTGATCCCATCAATGCACGGTTCGCATCATCATGTTCCAAGAAAGGAATTAATGACGCTGATATTGAAGCAATTTGATTTGGAGCAACATCCATAAAATTAACTGCAGTAGGATCAACAACTGGATAATCAGCCTCTTCACGTACAATTACTTTTTCACTTAAGAAATTACCTGCATCATCTAAAGGTAAATTTGATTGCGCAAATTTCATTCCTTCTTCTTCCTCAGCACTTAAATATCTTGGTTCATCAGTTATATTAACAACACCATCTACTACTTTTCTGTAAGGTGTTTCAATAAATCCTAAATTATTTACTTTTGCAAAAACTGCCAAAGAAGAAATCAAACCAATGTTTGGTCCCTCTGGAGTTTCAATAGGACATAAACGTCCGTAATGCGTAAAGTGAACATCTCGCACCTCAAAACCTGCTCTTTCTCTTGATAAACCACCTGGTCCAAGGGCCGATAAACGACGCTTATGTGTAATCTCTGCTAATGGATTTGTTTGATCCATAAATTGAGATAACTGGTTAGTTCCAAAGAAAGAATTAATTACTGAAGATAATGTTTTAGCATTAATTAAATCGATAGGAGTAAATACCTCATTATCACGTACGTTCATTCTTTCACGAATTGTACGAGCCATACGAGATAAACCTACACCAAATTGACTTGCTAATTGCTCACCTACTGTTCTAACGCGACGGTTAGATAAATGGTCAATATCGTCAACTTCAGCTTTAGAATTTACTAATTTTATCAAGTTTTTGATAATCGTAATAATATCTAATTTAGTTAGTACTCTTTCATCCATATCGATTGAAAGCTCTAACTTTTTGTTCATTCTATAACGACCAACTTCACCTAAATTATAACGTTGCTCAGAAAAGAATAATTTATCAATAATTCCTTTTGCAGTTTCGAAATCTGGCGGTTCAGCGTTACGTAATTGTCTATATATATGTTCAACAGCCTCTTTTTCAGAGTTTGTTGGATCTTTTTGTAATGTATTATGAATAATTGCATAATCAGCCATTTCATTATCCTCCTTATGAAGTAAGATAGTTTTTGTACCAGATTCAACAATTTCTTCAATTTCATCCTTATCTAAAATAGTATCACGGTCTAATACAATTTCGTTTCTTTCAATCGACACAACCTCACCAGTATCCTCATCTACGAAATCTTCAAACCAAGTTTTTAAAACACGTGCAGCTAATTTTCTACCTAAATATTTTTTTAATCCACTTTTTGAAACTTTGATTTCTTCTGCAAGATCAAAAATTTCTAAAATATCTTTATCTCTCTCGAAACCAATTGCTCTAAACAATGTGGTTACCGGTAATTTTTTCTTTCTATCGATATACGCATACATCACTTGATTGATATCGGTAGCGAATTCAATCCAAGAACCTTTAAAAGGAATTACCCTAGCTGAATATAATTTTGTTCCATTTGCATGGAAAGACTGACCGAAGAAAACACCAGGCGAACGATGTAACTGAGATACCACAACTCTTTCAGCTCCATTTATTACAAATGTACCACTGTGAGTCATATAAGGTATAGTACCCAAATACACATCTTGAACAATTGTTTCAAAATCTTCGTGCTCAGGATCTGTACAATAAAGTTTTAATCTTGCTTTTAAAGGAACACAATACGTTAATCCTCTTTCAATACACTCTTGAATAGAATAACGTGGTGGATCTACAAAATAATCGATAAACTCTAATACAAATTGATTACGAGTGTCTGTTATTGGGAAGTTGTCTAAGAAGGTTTTGTACAATCCTTCTGTACTTCGTTCGTCAGCTTTCGTTTTTAATTGGAAAAAATCTTGAAACGATTTTACCTGAATATCTAAAAAATCTGGATATTCAGTTACCAATTTAGCTGATGCAAAGTTTATTCTTTCGGTAATTTTTTTTGTTGCCAATGGACAAAAACTTTAGGTTAAAAAACTATTAAAATTTAAGAACGAATATATACGCAAAAATGGTTTAGGTCTAAGGATGTACCTAAGACCTAAACCTTAAATTGTTTTTGCTATAAGGAGCTTACTTAAGCTCAACCTCAGCTCCAGCTTCTTCTAATGCTGCTTTTAAAGCTTCAGCTTCGTCTTTAGCAATTCCTTCTTTTAATGGAGCAGGAGCGCTATCAACTATTTCTTTAGACTCTTTTAATCCTAAACCAGTTAATTCTTTAACTAATTTAACAACTGCTAATTTAGAAGCACCTGCTGCTTTTAAGATTACAGTGAATTCAGTTTGCTCTTCAGCTGCATCATCACCTCCAGCTGCTGCTGGACCTGCTACTGCTACTGCAGCTGCTGCTGGTTCGATACCATACTCGTCTTTTAAAATCTTAGCTAACTCATTTACTTCTTTAACTGTTAAGTTAACAAGTTGTTCTGCGAAATCTTTTAAATCTGCCATTTCTCTTTGTTTAAATTTTATTATTTAGTTTATTAGTGCACTTGACTATTTCTCTGATAATGTTTTAATAATACCAGACAATTTGTTACCACCTGACTGTAATGCTGAAACAACATTTTTAGCTGGCGATTGTAATAACGTAATGATATCTCCAATTACTTCTTCTTTTGATTTTACATTTACTAATGCATCTAACTGATCATCACCAATGTAAACTGCTTCTTCAATATAAGCACCCTTCAATAAAGGTTTTGTTGATTTCTTACGGAATTCTTTTATTAATTTTGCTGGAGCATTACCATATTCTGAAAACATTAAAGCTGTATTTCCTTTTAATGCTGTAGGTAAATTACCAAAATCTTTATCAGATTTTTCCATTGCTTTTGAAAGCAATGAATTTTTAACAACTGCTAATTTTATGTTCGCTTTATAACAAGCTCTACGTAAATTAGAAGTTTGTAATGCGTTCAATCCTGAAATATCTGTTAAATAAACAATATTTTCTTCACCTAATTTAGTTGTTAAAACTTCTATTATTTGTGATTTTTCTTCTCTCGTCATAATTTCTAAGATTTAACTTTAATTAAACAGTTTTAGGATCTATATTCAAACTAGGACTCATTGTACTAGAAAGGAAAATACTTTTAATATATACACCCTTAGCAGCAGTAGGCTTCATTTTAATTAAAGTCTGTACTATTTCGTGTGCATTATCGAAAATTTTATCAGCGTCGAAAGATGCTTTTCCAATACCTGCATGGATAATCCCTGTTTTATCAACTCTAAAGTCAATTTTACCCGCTTTTACCTCAGTAACTGCTTTTGCAACGTCCATAGTCACAGTACCAGTTTTTGGGTTAGGCATCAATCCTCTAGGTCCTAAAACACGTCCTAATGGTCCTAATTTACCCATTACACTTGGCATTGTAATAATCACATCTACATCAGTCCAACCATCTTTAATTTTTTGAAGATAATCATCTAATCCTACATAGTCAGCACCAGCTTCTCTAGCTTCCTCCTCTTTATCTGGAGTTACTAACGCTAATACCTTTACATCTTTCCCTGTTCCATGTGGTAATGTTACCACACCTCTAACCATTTGATTCGCTTTACGAGGATCAACTCCCAATTTAACAGCTATATCAATAGATGCATCGAAATTTACATTTGTAATTTCTTTTACTAAAGCAGAAGCATCCTTTAAAGAATAAGCTTGATTTTTATCAACCTTAGCGTGCGCTTCCTTTTGCTTTTTAGTTAATTTTGCCATTTTTAATAACTGTTTTATTGTTTTATTGGAGCAACTCCACTTACTTTAATACCCATTGAACGAGCAGTTCCTGCCATCATCAATGTTGCTGATTCAATAGTAAATGCATTTAAATCTACCATTTTATCTTCTGCAATTGTTTTCAATTGATCCCAAGTAACTGTTGCTACTTTTTTTCTGTTAGGTTCCGCAGATCCTTTTTTCACTTTTGCAGCTTCTAATATTTGAACTGTAGCTGGGGGAGTTTTTACAACAAACTCGAAAGATTTATCTTTGTATACAGTAATTGCAACTGGTAAAATCTTTCCTGGTTTATCTTGAGTTCTAGCATTAAATTGCTTACAGAACTCCATAATGTTAACTCCGGCAGCACCTAAAGCAGGACCAACAGGTGGTGATGGGTTAGCAGCACCTCCTTTTACTTGTAATTTTACTACTTTACTAATTTCTTTTGCCATTTTCTTAACTTAAATTAGATATTGTATATTTTGGAAGCGTACACAATACCGTATTATTTATGTAACTATTATGAAATCTTTTCTACTTGCATATAACTTAACTCTAATGGAGTTTTTCTTCCAAAAATCTTAACCATTACTTCAAGTTTACGCTTTTCTTCATTTATTTTTTCGATACTACCATCAAAACCGTTAAATGGTCCATCAATTACTTTTACGGTTTCACCAACAACAAAAGGTATAGCAACATTATCACTTTGTACTGATAATTCATCTACTTTTCCTAACATGCGGTTAATTTCAGATTTACGCATAGGTACAGGATCTCCTCCTTTAACTTCGCCTAAAAACCCAATAACACCTGTAATTGATTTTATTACGTGAGGTAACTCTCCACTTAAATTAGCTTCAATCATAACATAACCAGGAAAATAAACACGTTCTTTGTTTATTTTTTTCCCATTACGTACTTGAATTACTTTTTCTGTAGGTACTAAAACTCTTTCAACATAGTCAGTCATACCTAAACGAGCAATTTCATTTTCAATATAAGTCTTCACTTTATTTTCTTGTCCACCAATAGCTCTAACTACGTACCACTTTTTTACAGAATCAGTCATCAACTTTTATAATTAAAATAATTTAAAATATTCAGTTAAACCTGTTTGAAAAATTTTATCTACTAAAAATACTGCTAATGCGAATATTATTGTAAAAACAGCAACAACAACTGTAGATTTTTGAGCTTCTTCCCAAGAAATCCAAGTAACATTGTTACGTAACTCTTCAAAAGAGTCTTTTATATAGTTAACTAAATTCATTTTTCTATGTTTTGCACGGGCGGAGAGACTCGAACTCCCGACACCTGGTTTTGGAGACCAGTGCTCTACCAACTGAGCTACGCCCGTAAGAAAGGTGCTCCTTCTCAGAAGCACCTTGTTACTTTATTTGTTAATACTAATTAGTCTAACATTTCTGTTACCTGACCAGCACCTACTGTTCTACCTCCTTCACGGATTGCAAAACGTAAACCTACATTTAATGCGATTTTTTGGTGTAGTTCAACATTTATAGTTAAGTTATCACCTGGCATTACCATTTCTACTCCTTCTGGTAACATAATAGTTCCAGTTACGTCAGTTGTTCTTACGTAGAACTGTGGACGATAGTTGTTATGGAATGGTGTGTGACGACCACCTTCTTCTTTTTTCAAGATATAAACCTCAGCTTTGAATTTACCATGTGGAGTTACAGAACCTTTTTTACAGATTACCATACCTCTTTTAATATCTTCTTTAGCGATACCACGTAATAAAATACCTACGTTATCACCAGCTTCACCTCTATCTAATATTTTACGGAACATTTCAACTCCAGTAATAGTAGACGCTAATTTTTCAGCACCCATACCGATAATGTCAACTACATCACCTGTGTTAGCTACACCAGTTTCAATACGACCTGTTGCAACAGTACCACGACCAGTAATTGAGAATACATCTTCAACTGGCATTAAGAATGGTTTATCAACATCACGCGTTGGTAACTCAATCCAGTTATCAACAGCCTCCATTAATTCCATAATTTTTTCAACCCATTTAGGCTCATTGTTCAATCCACCTAAAGCAGAACCTTGAACAACAGGAGTGTTATCACCATCATAGTCATAGAAAGATAATAAATCTCTAATTTCCATTTCTACTAATTCTAATAACTCTTCATCATCAACCATATCCACTTTATTCATGAATACAACTAATCTAGGAATACCTACTTGACGACCTAATAAGATATGCTCTCTTGTTTGAGGCATTGGACCATCAGTTGCAGCTACAACAATAATAGCACCGTCCATTTGAGCAGCACCAGTTACCATGTTCTTTACGTAATCCGCGTGACCTGGACAGTCAACGTGAGCGTAATGACGATTTGCTGTTGCGTATTCTACGTGTGAAGTATTAATTGTAATACCTCTTTCTTTCTCCTCTGGAGCATTATCAATTTGATCAAAGTTTTTTATTTCGCAAAATCCTTTTTGCGCTAATACTACAGTAATCGCTGCAGTTAAAGTTGTTTTACCGTGGTCAACGTGTCCAATAGTACCAATGTTTAAATGTGGTTTTGAACGATCAAAGGTTGCTTTAGCCATGATTATTTAATTTTTAAATCTTAGTTATATATAGTGTTAATTTCAATTCTATTTTATTTTTAGAGCCAATGACGGGAATTGAACCCGTGACCTCTTCCTTACCAAGGAAACACTCTACCCCTGAGCTACACCGGCCAAAAAAAAAAAAAAAAAAATTAGAGCGGGAGACCGGGCTCGAACCGGCGACAATCAGCTTGGAAGGCTGAAGCTCTACCAACTGAGCTACTCCCGCAATATTCTTTTCAATTCCTAATTAATTTTTATTTCTAAAAACTAATTGTGGTGAGAGAAGGATTCGAACCTTCGAAGCTTGCGCAGCAGATTTACAGTCTGCCCTCGTTGGCCACTTGAGTATCTCACCATTTTTTTTTCAAAGATCTCAGATTGTTTTTATTTTAAGTCTAAACTCAAAACTATTCAATCTTTATTAATTTAAATCAAATAAAAATTATTATTTAATTTAGAGCCGATAGAGGGACTCGAACCCACGACCTGCTGATTACAAATCAGCTGCTCTAGCCAGCTGAGCTACATCGGCTTTTACTTCATAAAAGAAGTCCGCTATTTCTAACGGACTGCAAATGTAGAAAAGTTTTATTTTTAAACAAAACTTTTCTAATTATTTTTTAAATTATTTAACTCTTATTTTTTCTTTCGTTTTTTCAAGTGATCTTTTTAAGGTTTCTATAGCTAACATAGCCCCTTCTTCAAAAGTCTTACATTGCTTTTTAACAACAATATCATTTCCAGGTACATTTAGTTTAATTTCAACAACTTTATTTTCTTTTTCACTTGTTTGTTGCACCTTTAAAAACACTTCTGAATCGACAATTTTATCATAAAACTTCTCTAGACTACTTACTTTTTTCTCAATAAACTCAATTAGCTCTTTGTCAGCATTAAAATTGACAGACTGTACGTGTACTTTCATAATAAAATTAGTTTTTATCGCTCCTTGGATGAGCATGATTATAAATTTCCTTTAACTTACCCAAACTGCTGTGGGTATATACCTGAGTAGATGCTAAACTAGAATGTCCAAGTAATTCTTTTACTGAGTTCAGATCTGCTCCTTCGTTTAATAAATGTGTAGCAAAAGAGTGCCTTAATATATGTGGGCTTTTTTTTACTTTTGTAGACACACTACTAAAATAATTATTTATTATTCGATATACAAGAGTATCATACATTATTTTCCCTTTTTTAGTAATAAATAAATGAATGTCTTGAGTATCAATTTCATTGCGTACCTCCAAATACTTTTGGAGGCTATTTTGCACTGAATTTAACAACGGAATATATCTTTCTTTATTCCTTTTACCTAAAACTTTAACAGTTTCATTGGCAAAATCGATATCAATAATTTTTATTCCTATCAATTCTGCTCTTCTAATTCCTGTAGAATAAAAAAGCTCTATAATTAATTTATCTCTTATTTCCTCAAAGTTAGTTGCACCTTCGAACAAGTCTAATACGTTTGTAATTTCTTTTTCAGAAAATGGCACCTGAATATTTTTAGGTATTTTTAATGATTTATGCTTAGCCATTGGACTCGCTTCTATTTGTTCCAATTTTAATAAGAATTTATAAAAGGATTTTATTGAAGATAATTTTCTGTTGATGGATTGGTTTGAAATTCCTTCATTTACCAAGGCTACAATCCAATTTCTAATTTGAGCATACTGAATACTTAACAAATCCGAAATCTCAAATTCATTCAAACAGAAATTTTGAAATGACCGTAAATCATTTTCATAGGCAATTACCGTATTCTTCGAATATTTTTTTTCAAGTAATAGGTAATTTAAAAAAGAAGTTATAGGCATAAAAAAACCGTTGGTTTACAAACATACAAATTGTATTTTGTAAATACCAACGGTACTTTATTTTAATTGTAAAAAAATTAAGATTGCTCTTCTGCAGTTCTTAGTTTTTGTACGTAATTCGCTTTAATATTTTGTGCGCGCTTTACAACTGAAGGTTTGTTGAATTGTTTACGATTACGTAAATTTTTCATTGTCTTCGTGCGATCAAATTTTCTCTTATAGCGTTTTAACGCTCTATCGATATTCTCTCCGTCTTTTATAGGAATGATTAACATATTTTGGCACCTCCTTTCACGCTGTCTATCTATTTTGTTTTTTGGATTGCAAATGTACAATTAATTGTTACACAAACAATTTATTATTATTAATTATTATTTTTTATTAAAAAGCACTAAGAAGTTGCTGGCTTATACTCTTTTTTATCAATTACTATTTTTGAAATAATTTCTCGTAAAATTTCTGAAGTCCCACCTCCTATTGGGCCTAAACGACTATCTCTAAACAATCTGGCTAACGGATATTCTTCCATATAACCATAACCTCCTAACATTTGAAGGCAATTATAAATGACTTCATCAGAAACTTTTGTAGAAAATAATTTGGACATTGTTGCTTCTTTTACAACATATTCTCCTTTATTTAGGCGATAAACTACGGAATAATTAAATTCTTTACTAACCTCTATTTCGCTTGCCATATCAGCAATTTTATGACGAAGTGCTTGGAAAGAATCTAATGACTTTCCAAAAGCTGTTCTTTCCTTCATATAACCTAGTGTGTAATCTAACGCGTATTCTGATCTTGCATGCGCATTGATCCCCATAATCACTCTTTCAAGCGCAAAGTGCTGCATAATATACGAAAAGCCTTTTCCTTCCTTCCCTAATAAATTTTCAGCAGGAACAACTACATTATCAAATGCTAATTCCGCCGTATCTGAAGCTTTCCATCCTAATTTTTCTAAATTAGTGGATGAGATACCGGGCATATTTCTATCTAAAATAAAAATACTCATTCCTTTATTTCCTAAAGAAGTATCTGTTTTTGCGGAAACCACTAAATAATCAGAAAAAACACCGTTTGTAATAAAAGTTTTTGAACCATTAACAATATAAGTATCTCCTTTTTTCACAGCGCTCGTTCTCATTGCTGCTACATCCGAACCTGCAAATGGTTCTGTAATACATAAACAGCCAACTTTTTCACCCAGAACACTTGGAACTAAATATTTTTCTTTTAAAAATGGAGTTCCTTCTGTATTAATATGCGTCATTGCTAAATATGCATGTGCCCACATTGCAGCTGCAAAACCACTTGAATTTACCTTTTGAAGTTCTTCTAAAAAAATAGTTGTATAAAAAAGATCTAGATTTAATCCTCCAAATTCTTCTGGATAATTCAATCCGAAATATCCCATATCTCCAAATTTTTTGAAAATTTCTTTATCTACAAAACCTTGCTTCTCCCATTTATCTACAAATGGTTTTACTTCTTTCTGTAAAAATACTTGAAAACTTTCACGGAACGCGTGGTGTTCTTCGGTAAAATACATGTTGCTCATTTAAGCCCCTTTTATCAATTAGCTTGCAAATATAAAGCTATTCTATTAAATTTTTCCAAAGGGAAGTTATCTATTTTTTTTAATTCGTCAATAGATTCTATTTTACCGACACTACTTTTATATTGAAAAATTTTCTTAGTTAATTCATAATCAATATATACAATTGCTAAAACCTCCTTAAAAGTTGCTGAATTAATATTTAATTTTATTATTTTAGGAGGCTCCATTACTTTAAAATTAACTATTATTTTATTCGCAACTTCTTTATCTAAATAATATACCTCGTATAATTGGTCGTTTATAGAAAAACCACCCAACTTATCTCTATATCCAATAATTCTTGTCGCTAATTTTTCTCCAACTCCATTTATTTTTATTAAATCCTCTTTTGAAGCTTGATTAAGATCTTTAATTTTAATGGGTTCTATTGTCTTTTTTTCAGCATTATTATTTGTTGAAAATTTATTTGTTGGAAATTTAAATAACGATGAAATTGCAGTTAGCAAAGAATCATTAATTTTAGTAATTTCTTGAAATTGTTTGGAAGAATTGACATATTTTCCTTCAGCTCTATATTTTAACAACCGATCTATTTCTGCAACAGTCATCCCCAATTTTGAAGCCTTAAAATCTGATAAATAATTAGGGTTGAAGGGATATAATTTTACTTTACTACCTTCTTTTTGAACTAATTCTAGCGAATCCATTTCTTTAGTAAACATCGCAATTTCCTTGGAATCATTGTTTTTTGAAGTTGAATTGAAATCTACAAAAAAATAGACACCTTGCAATATAAAAATGAATAGCAATAAAAATAAAATTCCATTTCTTTGTCGTTTATTATAATTGAAATGGTCTTTAAATTTATTCATAAGTTTATATTTTTTTTGTAGTAACAAATCTATTAAATTAATTTAATACTTCTTAACTCGTTGTGCATTATGGTTTCATATACTGTTAGCAAGTCCACCGTTTAAATGTAGCTTTTGATTTTATAAGTATCAATATCTAAAATAATTTATTTAGGAAACTTTCCGATGTTTTTTTTGTAAAAAGTAATTACAGCTAAAACAAATAAAATCAGATATTTAGGATGTGAAAAATAGATTTTTTAAAAGTATAAAAAAGAAAACCCCATTTCGTAGATTTTTATGATCTAAGAAATGGGGTTTAAAAAATTAAGATTAAACTTTAATTATTCTTAATTCTCACCAACAAATCTATTAATTATTTATTTTGTGTAATATTCTTACTCTGCTTATTAATTTCAACTATATCAAGGATCAATTCTCATTAAAAGTAATTGATGAGCCTTACCTATAGCTTGTCTAGTAGTTACGTCAAACGGAATAACCAATACACAGGCGAAGTCTCCAACGGAAGGCACAAAATTTGGGTGCGCCATTGAGTCTTGAGCCAATTGATTATTAACACCTTTTGTAGTGCCAGTTGGATTCATTATATACCATATTGCTTGTTGTCTTTGTACCCATGTATAACCTTCACAGTTATTTGCAAAATAATTCATTGAGCCCCAAGGATATGCTTTATATGGTGATGGAATTAATGAATTAGTAGATAAATAATCTAATGAAGAATAAAATTCTGCATGATAATTTCCAGGTACTACAATGTCAACATCTTCTTCACCACATAATGTTCTATAGGTTGTTTCTTCAAACAAACCAGGAATAGGTGCTGGATTATAATTACTAAATGTCATATAAAATTCATAGATATCATAACCATTTGGTCCAAAAGAAGTGGCCATATTAGCACTTTTAGGAATTGGTAAATATGCTGGTAATTCAAAATCACCATCATTTCCTTCATAAGAACAGTTTCCTACTACAAAATCAAAAACTCCATCTGTTCCTCCAAAACCATTTTCACCAGCTACAGATGTAGCTGTATCATCAAATGTTCCTGAGTGTACTAATTTCCAATCTCCATTAGGCATTGCAAGCATAATTTCATACGTAAACGTTTCTTCTATTCCTACTACATCTGGATACTCTATACAAAGAGGAGAACCTGCTCCAAACCAACTCAAGTTACTATTAGGATATACTCCATTAACCGCAACATGATCATTTACAAGATCCCCTGCTTCATTTTTTATGTTAACATAAAATATCGCTGGAAAGTCATATCCGTTAGATTCTTGTCCAAAATAAGGACTTCCTGCTTTATGGAAATCTTCATAAAATTTTGTACAAACATCTCCAAAGAAACATACTGTATGGATTTCTATTTTAGTATATGCAAACCATGCAAAACCAAATTTTTCATAATCAAAAGGTTTATAACAAAGTACATCTAATCCTACTTTAACTTTATTAAATTCTGCTACAGTAAAAGGAAGTTCTTTTACACCTCTTAATCCCCATAAATTTTGATAATAACTACCCATTAAAGGCGATGCCCAAATAGGTGTTTCATCAGCGGCATATACAATAAATGAATTTATAACATAGTCACCTGCCATCAATTTAATTACTTCAGTCTCTGTTTTACTATTTAATGTTACCAATTGTAATGTGTGAGATTCTCCATTTATATCAATAATAACATAAGCTGGTTTTAAATCTGAACATTCTGGAATTCCTTGTACATCATTATCCTTTGCAAATAAACCTTTAGCGGCTATATTTTGTGGCAAAAAATGATTAATATCAAAAGCAACATCAACTAATTGTTGATCTGGTAGAAGTTCAGTCGCATCATCATTATTACATGAGTACATTACAATACCCAGAAATAATCCGACTACAATTTTTAAAAAATCTAATTTTTTCATGATAATTGTTTTATTAAGTTAATAATTAGTGTTCATTAATTTATATAGAACCACAAACCATTATTAAATACTTATTAAAATAATAAAATATCTAAAATGCCATTTCTAATAAATTACGATCTGGGATTAAAAACTTTTTTTGGGATTAAAAACCGTCTTCTAGGATGAAAACTTTTTTGAGGGGAAATGCTACTGGCCAGTGTTTTTTAAACATTGAAATTAAGACATTTTCAATTACTTAAATTTACAAATATATTTCTTATAAATCAATATTTATTACACCTAAAATTGTAATTTATAATGAGTCTTCTCAGTACATAAGTTACACATAATAAGATACTTATGTTACATAAAAACATTTGAATATTGACAAAAAAACCCATTTCATTACCGTTTATTACAGCTGAAATGGGAATGAACTATTTTTAATATATGCTGAATTTCTATTTTTCGGAAATTGCTTGATTTTTATACAACTCGCCTGCTTTTAACTTACGCCAATATTCATTTAAATCTGCTTTTACTTCACCAGACATTAAGTACAACCCTATAATATTTGGAAACGCCATCGCAAGAATCATCATGTCTGAAAAATCTAAAACAGCTCCTAAACTTACAGAAGCACCTATAACAATAAACACTAAAAAGAACATTTTGTAGATCATTTCAGTTTTTTTACTTTTCCCAAATAAATAGGTCCAAGCTCTCATTCCATAATAAGACCAAGAAATCATTGTAGAAAGCGCAAATAAGAAGATGGCAACCGTTAACACATACGGAAACCAAGAGATTACAGACCCAAAAGCATCTGACGTTAATTGAGCTCCAGCCATTCCAACAACTTCATGTTTTCCTGTAAAAATTAACACCAATGCCGTAAGCGTACAAATAACTACTGTATCAATAAAAGGCTCCATTAATGAAACAAAACCTTCAGATGGTGGATTGTTAGTTTTTGCCACACTGTGTGCAATTGCTGCTGAACCAACTCCTGCTTCATTAGAAAATGCTGCTCTTTGAAAACCAACAATCAATACACCAATAATTCCACCTTTTAACGCCGTTGGATTAAAAGCGCCTTCAAATATTGCGGTAAACGCGGGACCTATATTTTCTATATTTATAAAAATTACCGCTAAACATGCCGCCACATAAATGGAAGCCATAATAGGAACAATCTTTTCAGTAACTTTAGCAATACTTCTAATACCACCAACAATTACAGCAGCAACAAGTATAGAAATTATAATTCCAAACCAAAATCCTTGACCAACCAGCTCCGGAACTTGACCAGAAACTGCCTCAAATGCTTGATTGGCTTGAAACATATTACCACCACCAAAAGAAGCCCCAATGCATAATACCGCAAAAACACCTGCCAATACTTTTCCTAAAAACTTTTTGTTTTGCTTTTCAAGTCCATTTCGTAAATAATTCATAGGACCTCCAAACACTCTTCCATCAGATGCTATATTTCTATATTTTACACCTAAGGTACACTCCACAAATTTGGATGACATCCCCAATAAGCCCGCAATAATAATCCAAAATGAAGCACCAGCACCACCCAAAGAAATAGCCACTGCAACACCAGCTATATTTCCTAAACCTACAGTTCCTGAAACAGCCGTTGCAAGCGCTTGAAAGTGCGTAACCTGACCAGGTGCATTTGGATCATCATATTTTCCTCGAGCCAAATCAATAGCGTGCCTAAATCCTCTTATATTTATAAAACCCATTCGAATAGTAAAAAACAATGCGCCAATAGACAACCATATTACGATAAAAGGAATGTTCTTTTTTTGAATATCGCCATTTGGATATAATAAAGCTATTTTTTCATCATAATGAATGGAGGCATAGTTGTGTGCTCCTTCTTCTATAATGTCACCTTTGTTTGAAGAATCATAAATTGCACCTCCTTCTTTTGCCAAATGTTTTAACGTTCCGGACACAAAAGCTCTTCCAACAATATCACTTCCTTCTCTAGATATAATTGCAATTGTATCACCTTCCTTCACCTGAACTCCTTCAGCAACCACCCATTTTTTAATTAAAAATGTTCCTTTTATTCCTGGGCTCCAACCTGGAATTGGAATGTTCTTTTTTTCAACATAAACATTAGGATCATAAATTCCTACTGCTGAAAAAGGATCCCAAAACAATACCTTTGCTATAGCGTTTACAATTGGTGTAAACGTCCCATTAAATCGCTCCGAAATATTTTTCATTGGAACGGTATATTTTTTAGAAACTTTAGTTCCTTCAGCATCTGTAATTTCAACATTGTAAGCAATACCTTCCACAAGTCCTGTAGCTTTCTTGGAAATTAACGGAATGCTTTGATTGCTCCATTTATAGGTGTAAGGAGCAATTCCTCCTGAAACATTTACTTCTATAATACCGTCATTAATAAGACTCGACGGATTTTTTATAGAATGCTCTACCGTTAAGCCTTGTGCAAAAGCTCTTGTAGAAATAAAAAAAAGCAGTAATACTATAAATTTAAAATTCATTGGTTTATTGATTGGTTGGTTTGCATTTTTCTAAAAAGTGCTCAATATGTAAAAAAAAACATCTTTTTACAAGTTTTTAGGGTAAAACTTATTTGTAAACTATCATAATTAGTTACAAAAACCTCAATAAAAGTCGCGTAATTTTAATATCTGCTCTTTGTTTCCTAATACAATTAATCGTGTTCCTTTTTCCAATTTTGTTTTCGCATCTGGGTTAATGATATATTCACCTTCCACTGTTTTGTAACCAATAGCATTACACCCTGTTTTTTTTCGTAAATCTAAATCTAAAATTGTTTTTGAAATAAATTCAGCAGGTAAATCATCTATCAAAATTTCTTGCAAATTGGCTTCCACATCACCAGCAATAGTTAATCGGTCTACAAATTCCACTAAATCGGGCGTAACGACTAAGGAAGCCATATGTGCACCACCTAATTTATCTGGCATTATTACATTTGTTGCTCCAGCAAATTTTAATTTTCCATAAGAAGATTCATTGGAGGCACGGCTAATAATAGTAAAATCTTTATTAAATTGTCGAGCAGATAGCACTACAAATAAATTATCAGCATCAGAGGGCAAGGCCGTAATTAAGCTTTTCGCTCGTTCCAATCCTAGCTTTTTTAAATCATCATCATTGGTGGCATCACCTTCAACAAATAACACACCGTCTCTTTCCAAATCCTCAACTTCTTCTCTTCTTTTTTCAATAACAATACAGGGTTGGTTGAACTGTCTCAATTTTGCAACTGCTTGTTTCCCATTTCTCCCGTAACCACAAACAACAGTATGATTTTTTAAATTATGAATTTCTTTTTGCACCCTTTTATCCTTTAAAATTTGAAAAATGTTTCTATTCGCAAAATATTCGGTTAATGCTGTAACAGAATATCCATAAACAACAATACTTAATAATATTAAAAAAATTGTAAATAACTTTTCAGTTTCATTGAGTTCATGTAGCGTACCAAAACCTACTGTAGACATGGTAATTACTGTCATATATAAAGAATCAACCAATGATTCATTAGATATAAACATAAAACCACTAATTCCTATTGTTAGAACAGTGATTAAAAGGAACATTGATATGTATAATTTCGATTTTGCGATCATAAATTATAAATCAAAAACTGAATTGCGTTTGGTATAAATCATGTCTTTTAACCTTAATAAAAATGCCAATGTTAAGTAAATTCCAAATGAAAACCCTAAGGTAATAAACGATAAATAAATAAAAAAAAGGCGAACATTGGATACACTTAATCCTAAACGATCTGCAAACCTTGAAGATACTGCAAAGCCGTGACGTTCAAAAAAATGTCGTAAAGAATCAATCCAATTCATAAGTTTAAATAAAACACCGCAATATAGCAATTTTCAAAATAAGATGCTGTCTATCCCTCTTTTTGTAGTACAATTTTTTAACTTTGCTTTTTTCAAAATTTTATATGTCAAATCAGCAAGAATATATTGAAGTATTAGGTGCGCGCGTTCACAATTTAAAGAATATTGATGTCCGAATTCCGCGTGAAAAATTGGTTGTTATTACAGGTTTAAGTGGAAGTGGAAAATCGTCCTTGGCTTTTGATACTATTTATGCTGAAGGGCAAAGACGGTATATTGAAACTTTTTCAGCTTACGCACGTCAATTTTTAGGCGGATTGGAACGACCTGATGTTGACAAAATTGATGGGTTGTCGCCTGTAATTTCCATTGAACAAAAAACAACCAATAAAAGCCCACGATCTACCGTAGGAACGATTACAGAAATTTATGATTTTTTAAGATTACTGTATGCAAGAGCTGCTGATGCTTATTCGTACAATACTAATTTAAAAATGATTAGCTATACGGACGATCAAATAAATGAACTTATTTTAGAAGAATTTGAAGGGGAAAAAATCAATATTTTAGCACCATTAATTAAATCTAGAAAAGGACATTACCGCGAATTATTTGAACAAATTGCCAAACAAGGTTTTATAAAAGTACGTGTTGACGGTGTTATAGTAGACATTGAAAAAGGAATGCGTTTGGACCGTTATAAAACGCACGATATTGAAATTGTAATTGACAGATTACAGGTTTCTAAATCTTCTGAAAAAAGATTGAGCGAAACTATTGTAACCGCCTTATATTCAGGAGAAAATGTTTTAATGGTTTTAGAGCAAGGTGCAACTATTCCTCGTTATTTTAGTAGAGATTTAATGTGTCCTGAATCTGGTATTTCGTACCCAAACCCTGAACCGAACACCTTTTCATTCAACTCACCAAAAGGTGCATGTGAAACCTGTAACGGATTGGGTAAAACACATAAAGTAAATGTTGATAAAATTATTCCAGACCCAAGTATATCCATAAAAAAAGGAGGAATTACACCCATTGGAGAACAAAAAAATACGTGGATTTTCAAGCAATTACAGTTAATTGCTGATCGTTATAAATTTCAATTAACAGATCCTATTTCTTCCATTCCGAAAGAAGCCATTGATATTATTTTAAATGGTGGAAAAGAAAAATTTGAAATCATTTCAAAAACAGCTGGTATTACCCGCAATTATGAAATTGATTTTGAAGGAATTACGCATTTTATTGAAAATCAGTACAATTCAACGGAATCGACTTCCATAAAACGTTGGGCGAAAGACTTTATGGATCATATAGATTGTGAAACGTGTGGTGGAAAACGATTAAAAAAAGAAGCTCTTTTCTTCAAAATAAATGATAAAAATATTTCTGAATTAGCACAATTGGATATTGTAGAATTGGCAAAATGGTTTTCGAATATTGAATCGAAATTGTCCGATAAACAGCTTAAAATTGCTTCCGAAATTTTAAAAGAAATTAGAACCCGAATTCAATTTTTATTGGATGTAGGCTTGGATTATTTAAGTTTAGACAGAAGTTCAAAATCGCTATCTGGTGGTGAAGCGCAACGCATTCGATTGGCAACTCAAATTGGATCGCAATTAGTTGGCGTATTGTATATTTTAGATGAACCAAGTATTGGATTGCATCAACGTGATAACGAAAAACTAATAAAATCACTGATTAATTTACGTGATATTGGAAATTCTGTAATAGTTGTAGAACACGACAAAGATATGATTGAAATGGCGGATTATGTGTTAGACATTGGTCCAGGAGCAGGAATTCACGGTGGAGAAATTGTAAGTGAAGGTACTTTTGATGAGTTAAAAACACACAATACGTTAACTGCAGCCTATTTAAATGGTTCTAAAAAAATAGAAATTCCAAAAGAACGCCGAAAAGGAAATGGACATACCATTACTTTAAAAGGCGCTACTGGAAATAACTTAAAAAACTTAAAAGTAGATTTTCCGTTAGGTCAATTAATTTGTGTAACAGGTGTTTCTGGAAGTGGAAAATCCACCTTAATTAATGAAACCCTCTACCCTATTTTAAATGCACATATTTACAATGGCGTAAAAAAACCAATGCCTTATGAATCCATTACTGGATTAGAACATATAGATAAAGTAATCGACATTGACCAATCGCCTATTGGTAGAACACCACGCTCAAATCCAGCGACTTACACTGGTGTTTTTAGTGAAATTCGGAATTTGTTTTCACTAACAAGCGAAGCTTCCATAAGAGGTTATAAGCCAGGTAGATTTTCTTTCAATGTAAAAGATGGCCGTTGCGAAACGTGCCAAGGTGGTGGAGTTCGCGTTATTGAAATGAACTTTTTACCGGATGTGCATGTGGAATGTGAAACCTGTCAAGGGAAACGCTTCAACAGAGAAACGTTGGAAATTCGCTACAAAGGGAAGTCTATTTCTGATGTATTAAATATGACTATTGAAGAAAGCGTTCAGTTTTTTGAAAACATTCCAAAAATACATAGAAAATTAAAAACAATTGAAGATGTTGGCTTGGGCTATATAACACTTGGTCAACAATCTACAACACTTTCTGGTGGAGAAGCGCAACGGATTAAATTAGCTGCTGAACTTTCCAAAAAAGATACCGGAAATACTTTTTATATTTTAGATGAACCCACTACTGGTTTACATTTTGAAGACATCCGAGTTTTAATGCAAGTTTTAAACAAATTAGCCGACAAAGGCAATACTATTTTAGTAATTGAACACAACATGGATGTTATTAAATTAGCTGATTATATTATTGATATTGGTATGGAAGGCGGAAACAATGGCGGACAACTAATTTGCAAAGGAACTCCAGAAGAAATCATAAAAAATAAAAAAAGCTACACCGCTCAATTCTTGAAAAAAGAATTAAATTAGGCGATATAATTCAATATAAGTTATTTTAAAATCATTTGATACAACAGATAGAAATGGCAATTTTTGAAATAGATAAAGGTAAAGCAAAACGAGTGAGATTGAGTGAGTTTAAATTAGAAAAGGACTTGCAAAAACTGATTGAAGGAAACTTGGAAACAATTTTTAACTGTCAACTTATTGCAACCGAATTTTCGACAGGGAATATTCACTCAGGAAGAATTGACACATTAGCCATTTCTGAAGATAATAACCCAGTAATTATTGAATATAAAAAAGTTGCTTCGTCTGACTTAATAAATCAAAGTCTTTATTATCTTCATTGGATTAAAGACCATAAAGGAGACTTTCAAATTGCAGCAAACAGAACATTAGGAAAAGATGTTGATGTTGATTGGTCAGACATTAGAGTAATATGTTTAGCGCCTGAGTATAAAAAATACGACTTACACGCTGTTCAAGTAATGGGTGCAAACATTGAACTTTGGCAATACAAGACTTATAACAATGGAATTTTAAATATTGAAGAAGTTTACAAGCGAATCACTTCAACTTCAAACCAAATTTCAGAAAAATTAAATGCAAAAAACCCTATTATGGTTGAAGCTGGTAAAAAAGCAGCATTAACAAGAAAAACTGCAATATATACGCTTGAAGAACACTTTGAAAACCTTGATGACAGTATACTTGAATTATTTAATACTGTTCGTGACTTTATTGTAACCATCGATAGTTCAATTGAAGAAACCCCAAAAAAAAATTACATTGCTTACAAAACAAGTCAAAACTTTGCTTGCGTACAGACCTACAAGAAAAAGTTGACCATTTACCTGAAACTAAATCCCGATGAGGTACATCCAATGCCAAAACAAGGTCGAGATGTGAGAGAAATTGGTCACTATGGAACTGGTGAATTTGAATTGACAATAAAAGACTTGAATGACTTTGAAGAAACAAAAAAATTAATAAATGAAGCTTATAAAAACATAGGTGGTTAACAAAAAAACGGACCACAATAAAAATTAAATTTCAACAAAGAAAACATACATATATATGACTCCAAATGAAGACAGACAAATAAGAGATAAATTTAAACAAAAAACGTGGAATGAAATAAGAACTAATGACTCTTGGGCCATATTTAAAATAATGGCAGAATTTGTGGAAGGTTTTGAACGTTTGGGTAAAATTGGTCCTTGCGTTAGTATTTTTGGATCTGCAAGAACAAAACCCGAAGATACATATTACAAACTTGCTGAAAGTATTGCTTTTGAATTAACACAAAACGGCTATGGTATTGTAACTGGTGGTGGTCCTGGAATTATGGAAGCTGGAAATAAAGGAGCAAATAGAGGAAAAGGAACGTCTGTTGGGTTAAATATCGATTTACCTTTTGAACAACACGACAATCCTTATATTGACTCGGATAAAAGCTTGGATTTCGACTACTTTTTTGTTAGAAAAGTAATGTTTGTAAAATATTCTCAAGGATTTGTAGTAATGCCTGGAGGATTTGGAACCATGGACGAGTTATTTGAAGCCATTACCCTTATTCAAACTCATAAAATTGGTAAATTTCCAATTGTCTTGGTCGGAAGAAAATTTTGGTCTGGCTTAATGGATTGGATAAAGAACACCCTTGTAGAAGAAGGAAATATTAGTTCGCAAGATTTAGATTTAATTTCCATTGTAGACACTGAAAAGGAAGTTTTAGATGTTATTAATACGTTTTATAAAAAATACAGCTTAACACCCAACTTTTAATTCCTATTATCTTTTGAAAAAATTAGTTTTAATATGTATTCTTTTAAGTGCCTTTAGTTTTAAATTGTGCGCTCAAAATAATAGTACCCAAATTTTTTCAATACTATCAACAAACTCTGATGAATTAAAGATCAAACAGAAAATTGTTTATTACAATAAGTCTGACAGTGTTTTAAATGAAGTTTTTTTACACAATTGGCCAAACGCTTATAAAGATAAAAACACGCCATTAGCAAAACGATTTATTGAAAATTATTCCAAATCTTTTCACTTCACTAATGAAAAAAACAGAGGTTATGGAAAAATTATAAGCATATCAGCAGATTACAACGAAGCGGATTGGGAAATAACTGAAATTCAACCTGATTTGATAAAAATACCTCTAAGAAACGCCTTAAAGAAAGGGGAATCCGTTGTTATTGATGCTACATATATTGTTAAAATTCCACATAGTAAATTCACCAAATATGGAAGTGATAAAGACATCCTAAATCTGCGGTATTGGTATTTAATTCCTGCCATTTTTGATAACGGATGGAAGAGTTACAGCAATTTGGATATGGATGACATGTATGTTGATTTGACTGATTATGATATCGATTTTGTAGTTCCTCCAAGTTATTTTTTAAATTCAGATATTATTGAAAATTTGGATTCAACAAATGTTTTAAAACATTACACGTTAATTGGTAAAAACCATACCGATATTGAAATTAATATTTCTAAAGAAAATGAATTTATTCAATTTGATACTAAGCCAATTCAAATTATCACAAATTTAAATTCTGAAAAATTAGAAATAACTGTTCAAGAATCGATTATAAATAGAGAATTAGAATTTCTAAAACATTATTTAGGCGAATATCCACATGAAAAACTTTTTATTAACAAAATTGAATATGATAAAAATCCAGTGTATGGATTCAATCAATTACCTGCGTTTTTAGCTGCCTTTTCAGATAGCTTCGAGTGGGATATTCAATTTTTTAAAATTCTTTCTCGGAAATACATTGATAATACATTGCTATTCAACCAACGTGAAGATGCTTGGTTGGCTGATGGACTACAAACCTATTTAATGATGAAATACGTGGAGAAATTTTATCCAGATGTAAAGGCTATCGGAAATATTTCAAAAATTTGGGGAATTAAAGGATTTAATCTTTCAAAATTGAATTTTAATGACAAGTATCCTTTTGTATATCAATTTGCTTCACGAAAAAATTTAGATCAGGCACTAACAACTCAAGCCGACTCGTTGTCAAATTTCAACAGAAAAATAGCAAACAAATTTAAAGCTGGTTTAGGGTTGAAATTTTTAGAAAATTATTTAGAAAAAGGCGTACTTGAAAATGGAATTAAAGAGTTTGCAGAAGACAATTCAGGAAAATTAACAAACAGCTATTCTTTCATTAAAAATATAAAAACGGAAAAAAAATTAACTTGGTTTGAACAAGATTACTTAACTACTTCAAAAAAAATAGACTATACTATTAAAAAGATTAAGGTCCGGAAAGATTCTATTGATGTTACCATTTTAAATAAAAGGAATTTTACAGCTCCAATTCAATTATATGGCGTTAATGGAACTAAAATAAAATTTAAAAAATGGTTGACAGAAATTGATTCGATAACAACTATTACAATTCCTAAAGACGGGTTTGATAAGCTTTCATTAAATTATGAATTTGAATTACCTGAATATAACTTAAAAAATAACTGGAAAAATGTTCATAAAAAATTATTGAATAGACCATTACAATTGAAGTTTTTAAAAGATGTTGAAAATCCTTATTACAATCAATTATTTTACACTCCTGTTTACCGCTTTAATTATTATGATGGATTGGTTTTAGGAATGGCAATTTCAAACAAAACATTGTTAGATAAGAGTGTTCAATATAAAATAACCCCTTCTTATAGCACAAAAAGCAATTCATTTTCAGGATCTTATTCACTTTCGTATGAATATTTACCAGAAGATAAAAAAATAAACAAATTTTTTATTGGAGCCGCCGGAAGTCATTACCACTACGCACCTGAATTAGGTTACAATTCATTTACTCCTTTTGCTTTATTAGAGTTTAAAAGAAAAAGTTTGAGAGATGTTGAAAGTAAAGTACTATTTACCTCATTAACAACTATTGATAGAGAACGATCTCCTACAATTTTTCAACATCCTGAAACTTCTAAATATTCTGTTTTTAATGTTGGTTTTGGATATTCAAAACCCGATATAATTGATGATATCCGTTTTTCGAGTGGGTTAGAAATTTCGAATAAATTTACCAAAGTTTCTTTTACCGCACAATTTAGAAAACTAACTGACGCTAATAGACAGTTTGATTTTCGCTTTTTTACAGGTGTATTTTTATCAAATAAAACGGAAACAGACTATTTTAGCTTTGCATTGGACAGGCCTACAGATTATTTATTTCAATATGAATATTTAGGACGTTCAGAAACAACCGGTTTTTTTAGTCAACAAGTTATTATTAATGAAGGTGGGTTTAAATCCAAATTACCTGTCCCATATGCGAATCAATTCTTAACAACCTTAAATTCAAGCGTTGGATTATGGCGATGGTTTGAAGTCTACACAGATGTTGGTTTTGTTAAAAATAAAGATGAAAAAGTATATTTTGCCCACGAAAATGGTGTACGTTTAAATTTTATTCAAGATATTTTAGAAGTATATTTTCCTTTTCATAGCAATTTAGGATGGGAAATTGCCGAGCCTAATTACAGTTCTAAAATAAGGTTTGTTTTGGTTATAAATCCTAAACGAATATACAACTTTGTAAAACGTGGTTTTTATTAAATTTCTATAGAAATCGGAAATAATAACCACCGTAAGGTGTGAAATTCTTAATAAATCTACGTATTTTTAGCAAACCAATTATTTTATTCATTCATAAATTTCAAATTTTTATGTGTGGTATAATTTCAGTAAATTTGCATACCAAAAATATCTAAAAAACTTATGGATGTAACTGCTTCAACAGATCAAGAACAACTCTCATTCAGCCAATTTAAGGCAGAAGTATTGCAAGATTATAAAATTGCAGTAATCAGCAGAGAATGCAGTTTATTAGGTCGACGTGAAGTACTTACCGGAAAAGCAAAATTTGGAATTTTTGGTGACGGAAAAGAAATCCCTCAATTGGCTATGGCAAAAGCCTTTAAAAAAGGGGATTTTAGATCGGGTTACTACCGAGATCAAACTTTTATGATGGCCATTGGCGCTTTAACTCCTGAGCAATTTTTTGCCGCCTTATATGCACATACCGATATAAAAGCGGAACCAATGTCCGCCGGAAGACAAATGGGTGGTCACTTTTTAACGCATAGTTTGGATGAAAATGGTGAGTTTAAAAACTTAACCGAACAATATAATTCTAGCAGTGATATTTCACCAACAGCAGCACAAATGCCAAGGATGTTAGGAATTGCACAAGCCTCCAAGTTATTTAGAAAATTAGAAGACATAAAAGATACAAATTTCTCTATAAATGGAGATGAAGTTTCTTGGGGAACTATAGGAAATGCTAGTACTACTGAAGGTGTTTTTTTTGAAACTATAAATGCCGCTGGGGTATTGCAAGTTCCTATGATTATAAGTGTATGGGATGATAATTATGGAATTTCAGTTCCTGCGAAACACCAAACTACTAAAGAAAACATTTCTGAAATTTTAAAAGGATTTCAACGAAATAAAAAAGAAAAAGGGTATGAAATATTTGTAGTTGAAGGCTATAACTATCCGAAATTAATTGCTGTTTATGAAAAAGCAAGTCGCATTGCTCGTGAAGAACATGTGCCAGTTCTTATTCATGTAACGGATTTAACACAGCCACAAGGTCATTCAACTTCGGGTTCACACGAACGTTATAAATCCAAAGAACGTCTAATTTGGGAGCGTCAACACGATTGTATCTCAAAAATGCGCGACTGGATTGTTGAGTTTGAATTAACCGATTCTAACGGTACACAATTAAAATTTATTTATTCAGAAGATGAATTAATAAAAATTGAAAAAGAGGCTAAAAAAGTCGTGCAACAAGCAAAACGTGAAGCTTGGATTAAATACATAACACCTATTAAAGAAAAACGTGCTACAATACTTCAACTATTAGAAAATTTAGCACTTAAAAGCAAAAATAAAGTTTTTATTTTAAAACTTAAAAATGATTTGGCAGCAATTCCAGATCCTTCTAGAAAAGATAGCATTACCGCTGCCAGAAAAGCGTTGGTTTTTGTTAAAGATGAAACAAGTACCGAAAAAGTACAACTCCAAAATTGGATTAGAGCGTCCATCCATTCCGAACAACCAAAATTTAGTTCGCATTTATATAGCCAATCAGCTAAAAGCACAGCACATATAACTGAAGAATTACCTATTTACAAAGATTCATCAGAAATGGTGGATGGAAGAATTATTATCAAAGATAATTTCGATAAACTTTTAGAAAAACATAAAAATCTTTTCATTTTTGGTGAAGATTCTGGGAATATTGGTGATGTAAACAAAGGATTAGTTGGACTTCAAGAAAAATACGGAAAACTACGAGTTGCGGATACAGGTATTC
>JAGPIQ010000212.1 GCA_018054895.1 Lutibacter sp.
ATTGGTGGACAAACTGGTGATTGCGCTGGAGCAACACAACAAATTACGGAAGTCATTTTTTATTTAAGCTGTATTATTTTATGGAAATTTATTTAGTTCGTCATACCACACCAGCTATTGAAAAAGGCGTTTGTTACGGTCAAACAGACTTAAATGTAGCGGAAACTTTTGAAGAAGAAGTTGAATTAGTTTTAAAAAATTTAGAAGACAGAACGCATTCGAAAGTATTTACGAGCCCTTTAATACGTTGCAAAAAATTAGCGTTAAAAATTAGTAATCAAATAACGGAAGATGATCGCTTAAAGGAAATTAATTTTGGCGATTGGGAATTGCTAAAATGGGATGATATTGATAGAAATGAGTTGGATGTTTGGATCAAAGATTATGTAAATATTGAAGTCCCAAATGGTGAATCGTGTTTGCAATTATTTGATCGAAATATCGCTTTTTTCAAAGAAATAATCCAATTAAAGCATCCTAAAACAATTATTGTGTGTCATGCGGGTGTTATCCGTTCGATTTTATCATATATAAATAACACAAATATTGAAGATTCATACAATATTGCGATTGATTATGGACAGGTATTTAAAATTCAAAAAGAAAACAATATATTCACTTTAAATAAATAATGATGAAACGATATTACTACCTACTATTAACACTCCTATTTTCTATTTTAATTCTTTCGTGTAAAGATCAAAAAGCTGAAAAAACAGGAGTAGAAAAAACATCAACTATTAAATATGCAAAAGGTTTTGATATTATTTCGGATGGTGAAAACTATAAATTATTAATAAAAGCGCCTTATCCAGAATCAAAAGATATTATTGAATATACGTTAACAAAAAATAAGCAAACTTCTAATACTAAGGAAATTCAAATTCCAATTGCTTCAGTAGTTGCTACAAGTACCACTCATATTCCTTTTTTAGAGTTATTAAATGTTGAAGATAAAATTGTTGGTTTTCCGAATACAAATTTTATATCTTCACTAAAAACCAGAAAGCTAATTGATAACAAAAAGCTTGTAGACTTAGGTCATCCTGAAAATATAAATACAGAAACCTTGGTAGAATTAAATCCTGCAGTTGTTATTGGATTCTCATTAACCAGTAATAATAAAATGTTCAATACCATTGAACAAATTGGAATTCCGGTTATATTAAATGGAGATTGGCTAGAGGAAACTCCTTTAGGAAGAGCTGAATGGATTAAGTTTTATGGCGTTCTTTTTAATAAAGAAAAAGAAGCTGATAGTATTTTTAATGCTATTGAAAAAAACTATTTAGAAGCTGTTGAAATTGCTAAAAAGTCAAAAGAAAAACCAACATTATTGGCTGGAGGTTTATTTAAAGATGTTTGGTATATGCCTGCTGGAGATAGTTTTGAGGCTACTTTTTTAAGAAATGCGAATGTAAATTATCTATGGAAAGATTCCGAAGGAAAAGGAAGTTTAGCACTAAATATTGAAAATGTTTTTGAAAAAGGTAAAAATGCATCCATTTGGATATCTCCAAGTTATCATGAAACATTACTAGATTTAGAAGAAACTAACGCTATTTACCGACAATTTAAAGCTTTTCAAAACAAAGAAGTTTACTCTTATATGAATACAAAAGGTGCTACTGGAGGAATTATTTATTTTGAACTATCGCCCGTAAGACCCGATTTTGTATTAAAGGACTTAATTAAAATAGCACACCCAGAGTTGTTAAAAGACTATGAATTTACTTTTTATAAAAAATTAAATTAATTTAAATAATGAAAAAACTACATCCAAAATCTTCACTTGACGAATTATGTTATCCTTTTATTTATGAAGAATCTCTATTATGTGATTATGAAATTTTAACAGATGATTTAACTCGAATGGTTGGCTGGGCTATTAATGATTTACAGCTTTTAATAAAGGAATATCCTAAAAATAATGATTTAAAAAACCTTGAAACGGAACTAAATTGGGTGCTTCCATTGTGTTATCATTTAAACGGTTCTATCCGTGGAAATTTAGCAATTTCAGAAGAAAACCATCAACAATTATTAGCGCATTATCAGCAAATAAAAGAAAAAACAAAAAGCTCTATTAGTGGATTTGTGTTACCTGGTGGGGTTTCTCCTGTTGGAATTTTGAATAAATGTTCTTCTATATCCAAACAAGCCATCCGATTAATGGTTTTAATTAATAATCGAGAGCAAAAAGAAGTGCCAGAAATTTTACCGAAATTTGCCAATGTGTTGTGTAACTATTTTTTTGCTGCTACCATATTAATTAACCAAATAACAGGCTTTAAAGAAACTCCTTTTGTAAGTAAAAGTTATAAATAGTTATTGTTTTATAAAGGCTATAATGAAAAAAAAATCAGGCTGTACATATGAACAGCCTGATTTTAAATATTTTCAACGTGTTTTATTCATGCATGCTAAAACAACTTTGTCTGACTTTCATCATCTTCGTCATCGGCACCATCAAATATTTCTTCATCATTTACATCAATAGCGTCTAAAACTTCTTCTTCATAAGGTAAAGATTCTAATAAATTTACTTGTTTAATTTTATCTGCAGTTAATTGATTTCCAACAGCTTTAATTCCTTTTACGGAAATAAACTCTTCAAAATTAATAGTGATATTTTCAATAGATTTTTTAGAAAAAATAATTTCAGCCATTGGGCGATAGTCTGTTGAAATAATTTCTAATTGCGATTTTGGATGTTCCGTAATAATCAATTCATCTTTATTCGGATTGTCAATCATAAATCGTTTTACAAAATATTTTTCCTTTTCACCATCAAAATGAATTGCTGAAATTGGTTTTTGTGGAAGCCATTTTTCCAACACAATCATATCACTATCAAAATGTGTCGTTAATTCTGGTTTAATGGTTTTTACAACACCTTTCTGATTGATAACCAACAATCTATCTTCAGCCTTAAATTCGCCTAACAATTCACCACGTTCATCTACATTTAAACGTTGAACGGTATCATCAAACCAAATTTTACGTGGTTTTAGTGTTGAAACTCCTTCGGATTTTAGTTCAATTTTTTTAATCCCATATTTGGTAATCGTATTCCCTTTGGAACTTCTCCCTTTAATAGCTAAATCGGAAAAATTAATATCCCAACGTAGTTTTTTAATAGAACCTACCGATCTTAAAATAACGGATACTATTTCAGCTTCACCATTCGGGTTTGCTGTAAAATATATCACCGAAGAACCTTTTGTTCCCGCTGTTAAATCGTACTCTTTATCACGCGTAACACCCGTTACATTAAAACGTTTCATGTAACTTGGACCGCTTTTTCCATCGCGATACATCATGTTGTAGACGGTACGTTTATCGCTCTTTTTAAATACAGCAATGTGAATAATATCCTTTCCTACAAACGTTTTAGAATCTACCTTTGTTATCAACATTA
>JAGPIQ010000213.1 GCA_018054895.1 Lutibacter sp.
GTTTTGAATTGTTTAGCATTAAACGTATTAAAGCTGACCTTGAACGTACGATAGAATCACGGGATACTTTATATTCAGTAATTGCTCACGACCTACGTTCTCCACTAGGTTCTTTGCAAATGATGAATAATGCTATATTGATGATGGTAGATGAACAACAGGTTGGCAAGGATGTATTTGAAATGTTGCAGATGATGAATAAAACATCTGAAGAGATTTTTCTACTTCTGGATAATTTACTGAAATGGGCAAAAAACAGATTGGATAAGCAAATTGTTTTTAAACAAATAACAGATGTAAATGGTATAATTGACAGCACTGCTCAGATTTATTTACCAGTCGCTGAACAGAAAGGAATTACGCTGGAAATTAAAAACATGGATAAAGAATTACAAGGTTTTGTTGATATTGACATGCTGAAAACGGTTATTCGTAATCTTGTATCCAATGCCTTAAAGTTTTCCTACAACGGTGGTATTGTTACTGTTGATACGCAAACCAAAGAAAATGAAATAGTTGTTAGCGTTAAAGATACTGGTAAAGGCATGACTAATGAAGAAATTGACAAACTCATGAATCAAAATGTTCACTTTACCACCTACGGAACAAACAATGAAAAAGGCTCTGGATTAGGATTAATGCTTTGCAAGGACTTTATCAAACTTCATAATGGCGAACTTCGGGTTGAATCCGAGCCAGATAAGGGTTCTACATTTAGTTTTACGTTGCCTTCGGGTTTAGCATAGAAATTAATAATATTATACTACGAAAGTTTATATTTTAAAAGAGGATAAGCGAATTAAATTCACCTATCCTCTTTTAAAATGTAAGTATAAAAATTGCCAGGAAAGTTACTTATTGTATACTTTACCACTTTGAGGAGACAAATACCAATTTGAATTATTAGCTCCTCCAGACTTCGCCCAATTTAGGAAGTTAGGATAAGCTTCTTGTATAGTAACAGACTCTGCGGGGTATTTAAAATTGGCCGTTGGAATTAATAAACCCCATACCATATTGTTGTAATCTGTATAATCCAATGGATCACTTTTTACTTTTGATGTAGCTTTAAAACCTGCCAAATGGATTTCTTTTCTATTTACATCATTGTTCTGCCCAATAATCAGATAAAAGTTTAAATTGGAAATATTAATATCTGATTCAGAAACACTGTTACTAAATGCAACTTCAAATTTATATGTATCTGTTTTATATTTTGGCAACGATGGATTTGTATTTGTAATACCCGGTGATGATAAACCAAATGTGCTGTATACATCCGGAAATAGGATTAAGTTCGCTTTATCCTGGCCGTTTTCTTTAGTGCCAATACTATTTGTTGAGGATACTAATGATAAACCTCCAGCCGGAATTTTGTCAAATTGCACACCTAATGCCAGACGATTTGATGCACCAGCAGCAATGGGTGTTATTTCGAATGAAAATGTCGCTAATTTATTCTTATTTCCTTTCGAATAGGATATTTTTTCAATTGTGAAAACAAAGTCATTCATATCGTAATCTCCTAACGCGGGCCAGTTATCTTCCATTGCAAAGGTATATCCATTACCCGTTTCGACCTTTATAGGGAAAGATGGATTTGTAGGTGTACCCGTACCCGGATCTCCCGTTACTCCAGAGCCATTACATGACGTTTCCGCAACAGATGTTTGAGGACTCTTTGTTAACTTAACGTTGCCTGTTGTCTTATATAACAACCGTGAATCATATGAAGTAGCTATGGCTGCTTCCATGGATCCTACTAATGATAAATTCTCAGAAAAGTCAGATGTCGGACCTACAGTTCCTGATTTCACATAAAAGAGTGGTTCGAGGTTACTTTCTTTTGCGCCATTGATTACAACATGGTAATTGAAAACAGCGCCATTTGAGACCGTATTGCTTGTTGGTAAATTATAGGCAGAAACATCCCCAATAGAGAAAACAGCATTACCTTTTAATGTAAAAGTTGAATTATTTCCCCAAAAGTCCTTACAAGCTAACAACGAGCCCGAAGCAGAGTTAATAGATCCTTGTTCCGTATACAAGTCGTCACATACGGTGAAACAATTATTATTTAATGTTCCGCCTCCGCCACTAAAGTTCAAGTAAGCTACCTCCATATGATGATTATTATCTATAACAAACTTATTGGTCAACGAAACTTCAGCAGCTTTTATCTCTCCGTTATTTTCAAGCTTTGTTGTAGAATTACCAGTTAATTTTCTTACATTAAAAAGATTATTATTTTGTATCGCAGCTCCATTGGTAACCTCTATATCTTGAGAATTTAACGTTCCATTATTGATGATTTTTGGATTATTCCATCCTAACACCAGGTTCTTTGTGTTTAGAATTCCATCGTTTACAACTTTAGTATTAACTCCAATGCTTGAATTAGCATTCAAATTTAACGTTCCTCCTTCATGTATAGCCACTACTATATTCTGACCATACCAATTGAGGTCTGAGTTTGCTGTAACTTTTCCCTTAGGCAACACAACAATCTTACAGCCATCTTCTAATGCTAACTGACTATTAAAAATAGCAGTTCCCTCAACATACAATTCAATATTTTTCTGCCCCCCAGAGAAAGTTATCTTATCATTTGTAACATTTAACGGAAGGAAGTACTTCTTACCTGCAACTAAAGTTACCGCATCACTTGTCAAAGTAGTGCGCTCATTTTCTTTTGGTTCTTTATAACTACTCGCCCTTTCTGCGCTGGCAGGAATTGCACGCGTAGTAATAACAGAACTACTGTTTGTTAATGATGTACTCCTGGTTCCTATTGAATTACTTGAAAAATCACAAACTGCAGTTGTTGCAGATGTGACGTCAACAACCATAACAACTTCTCTTTTCAGAGGATCGATTTGTTTAATATACAAAACACTATCCGATTGAGATACAACGATATCTTCAATAAAAGGAGCACTTCCTATGGCTACTCCTGCAGAAAGGAGTTTTAAATTGTTGTTACTGGCCAATGGATTTTGGTTGTACACCTCCACCATATAAAAGTTCTCACCATTGTATTGATCGTCTACATTTACGGTTAAATTTACACTTTTTGTGGTTGTAAATTTAAATCCAACAGGGATCTCAGCATTAGGGTTCTTTTCGGCGACAATTTCCGGGTCGTAAAGATCCTTCACACAACTGGAAAAAAGTAAGGTACTTGAAAGTACAGTAAAAGAAAAAACTTTAAACATCGGTTTCATAGTCAAACTATTAATCGTTGGGTACTAATAACTACTAAGATTTATCGTAATCTCAGCTTTTTGTGTTCATCTGGAAAAATTCAGTTGCAAATTTACATAACTAATCAAATTTAAGCACAATACAACACAGACAATTTCAACTCGATTAAATATAATTAACTAACGGTTGATCTGATGCTAAATCAAAT
>JAGPIQ010000214.1:0-1855 GCA_018054895.1 Lutibacter sp.
CCAATATATGTTTTACGATGTCCACGAATTTCCGCTTCATCACGTAAACCACCTAATGACATACGTACATATTTACGTCCTAACGATTCTGCAATAGACTTTCCTAAAGATGTTTTTCCGACACCTGGAGGACCATATAAACAAATAATAGGCGATTTCATATCTCCTTTTAGCTTTAAAACAGCTAAATGTTCTATAATACGTTCTTTTACTTTTTCTAAACCGAAATGATCACGGTCTAATATTTTCTGCGCACGTTTTAAATCGAATTTATCTTCTGAATATTCGTTCCAAGGTAAATCCAACAACAAATCTAAATAATTACGTTGTACTGAATAATCCGCCATTTGTGGATTCATACGTTGCAAACGTCCCAATTCTTTATCAAAAATAGCTTGCACTTCTTTTGTCCATTTCTTCGATTTAGAACGCTCCTTCATTTCTTCCAATTCCTCATCAAAAGAAACACCACCCAATTCTTCTTGAATTGTTTTTAGTTGTTGGTGCAAATAATACTCACGTTGTTGTTGATCCATATCCAAACGTGTTTTTGAATGGATATCATTCTTCAATTCTAAACGTTGCAATTCAGCATCCATTTTCTTCAAAGTAAGTAAAGCTCTTTCTTTTAAATTGTCCGTTTCTAACAATTCTTGCTTTTCTTCCACTTTTAAATTCATATTTGCCGAAACAAAATTGATTAAAAATGGGTTACTTTCAATATTTTTAATGGCAAAAGTAGCTTCCGTAGGTAAGTTCGGGTTTTCCTTTATTATTTTAATTGCCATTTCTTTAATGGAATCAATAATTGCCTCAAACTCCACATCTTTTTCTTCAGATCTATCTTCTTTACAAGCCTTAGTAGTTGCCTGAAAATAAGGTTGTTCCTGCACCATTGAATCAATTTCAAAACGCTTTTTCCCTTGAATAATAACCGTAGTATTACCATCAGGCATTTTAAGCATTCTTAAAATAGTAGCCACAGTTCCAACTTTATGAATATCATTTACTGTTGGATCCTCAATATTTTCATTTTTTTGAGCAACAACTCCAATAATTTTATTCCCTTTATAGGCTTCTTTTATTAACTGAATAGACTTATCACGCCCAGCAGTAATAGGAATTACAACCCCTGGAAACAATACCGTATTACGCAAAGGCAATATTGGTAAAAATTCAGGAACGTCTTCTCTATTTATTTCTTCTTCATCTTCTGGAGTCATTAAAGGGATTAAATCCGCATCATCATCCATTATATTATCTAGTGACAGATTGTCCAATTTTAAAAATTTTGTATTACTCATACTATATTATTAGTCATTTTGTCATTCCTTATTTTAACTAAATAAGAAAAAACAAATTAATATTCATCTTAACTTTATACATACCAACCACTTACGCAAAGCACATTGATAACTTAGTAGTATATTTTTCAATTGTTATGCCAAATTCAAAAAAAAACCCACTAAATAGCGGGTTTTGTTTAAATGCGATTTCTTTATTTTTTTCGAAACATAAAGTACAAACCAATAATTATAAGTGGAATACTTAACATTTGGCCTGTATTTAATCCTAATATCCAATTTTCGCCGCCTTCAACTTGTTTTTCTTTGAAGAATTCGACAATAAATCGAGCCGACCATAACAACGCAAAAAACAGTCCGAAAAGATATCCTTGTTTTTGTTTTTTATCTGTTTTCCAATATACAAACATTAAAATTACAAATATAATTACATAACAAAATGATTCATATAATTGTGCTGGATGACGTGGAAAATCTTCGCCTAAACGTTTAAAAACAAAACCATAATCGCTATTTGTTGGCTTTCCAATGATTTCAGAATTCATTAAATT
>JAGPIQ010000214.1:1955-3404 GCA_018054895.1 Lutibacter sp.
ATTATTTTTGTGATGCTTTTCAATTAGGTTAAACCTTTGTATTTTATATGTTTATTTCAATAGTAAACTTATTAATTTGTCATTTCGAGGAACGAGAAATCGCATAGCACTGAGCAATAATATGAGATTCCTCCTTTGTCGGAATGACAAAACCGATTTACTTCACTTAATTTTCAATTAATTTACAGAAAATGAAGTTCCTTCTTTACCGTCTTTCAATTGAATTCCGATTTCTGCCAATTCATTTCTTATTTTGTCAGAAAGTGCCCAATCTTTATTATCGCGTGCATCTTTTCTCATTTTTATTAGCATTTCTACAACGCCTGAAAGTTTATCTGAACTATCTTGTTGTAAATCGTTTTGTAGTCCTAATACATCAAAAACAAAACTATGGATGGTTGTTTTAAAAATCTCAAAATCTTCCGCTGAAATAGTTTCTTTCTTTTCAATTAATAAATTGATGTATTTTACTGCTTCAAAAAGGTTTGCAATTAAAATAGGACTGTTAAAGTCGTCATTCATTGCATCATAACATTTTTGTTTCCAACTATTTACATTAATTGAAGATGTTTTTCCTGTTTCAATTTTAGCTAAGTTATTAACCGCTTCAATTAACTTTATATATCCTTTTTCAGAAGCTTCAATTCCATCATTTGTAAAATCCAACACACTTCTGTAATGCGCTTGTAACATAAAAAAACGTGTGGCACTTGGCGAAAACGCTTTGCTTAAAATTTCATTTTCTCCTGAAAATATTTCATTTGGCAAAATAAAATTCCCTGTTGATTTCGCCATTTTTTGACCGTTTAAAATCAACATATTTGCGTGTAACCAATAATTTACTGGTTTTACGTTATTTTTTACTTTCGACTGTGCTATTTCACATTCGTGATGTGGAAATTTCAAATCCATTCCACCACCGTGAATATCAAATGTTTCACCTAAATACTTCGTACTCATTGCAGTACACTCTAAATGCCAACCTGGGAAACCATCGCTCCAAGGCGAAGGCCAACGCATAATGTGTTGTGGTTCCGCTTTTTTCCAAAGTGCAAAATCTTGTGGATTTTTTTTATCACTTTGTCCGTCAAGTTCACGAGTATTATGAATGGAATCTTCAATATTTCTACCTGATAAAATTCCATAATGTTCTGTCTCATTGTATTTTAACACATCAAAATAAACAGAACCATTCACAATATATGCCATTCCTTTAGCAATAATATCCTTAATTATTTCAATTTGCTCTACAATATGTCCTGTCGCTGTTGGCTCAATACTTGGCGGTAAATTATTTATTTTTTGAAGTGTGTTATGAAAATCTACTGTGTACCTTTGCACCACTTCCATAGGTTCAATTTGCTCTAAACGTGCTTTTTTAGCAATTCTATCTTCCCCAGCATCCGCATCATTTTCTAAATGTCCAGCATCCGTAATATTACGAACATA
>JAGPIQ010000093.1 GCA_018054895.1 Lutibacter sp.
GCAATCATACCACAGACATAACAGCCATTGGACTTGCGGTTGCAGACAGTCCGAATGGTCCTTTTAAAAGAGTCGAAAACAATCCAGTTTTGTCTATTAGTGAAACATTTGAAGATTTTGATAGTTACCGTATTGACGATGCTAGTATCTTGGTCAAAGACAAGGAAATTTGGCTGTATTACAAAGGACGGTCAAGAGTACATGGAGCCAAAGGACCAGCTTTTACAGAAATGGGTGTTGCTATTGCGGAGAATCCAGAAGGACCTTATGTGAAAAAACCGAAATCGCTTTTAGACAAAAGTCATGAGGTATTAATTTGGAAAACTAAAAAAGGAATTTCTTCTTTAGCTTCCATTAATTTCAGTATAAGCATTGCTGCAGATGGACTGGATTTTAAACCTAGGTATTCAAATTTAAAGAATATACCGAAAGCTCCAGGATTGTATAGACCAAGTTTAACAACTAATAATAGTTTTGATGAATTGCCAAATTGGGGAATTGCTATGGTGCAAAAAAAAGGACTTGCTTATTTAGTAAGGTTTGAAATAGCAGCAAAATAATATTTCAATTAAATAAATCAGTATGTTTATATATTGTACATCTTCATATTTTAAATTATTCACAGTATTGGTGTTTTTATTTCAATATTTGTTTGCTCAAAAAACACCTGTATAACCCAATATTGAGGTTATTTTAATGGATGATTTATGCTATGGAGATGTATCATGTTAAGGGATCTATACATATTGTCTTGTTCTAAAGAATAGAATAGTTAATGTATTGAAAACTATTTAAGTAGAAGTAGAGTAGTTCAAAATTATAGCAGCCTAATTTCAATCGGTTTGTTTCAAAAAAAAAGCCTCACAATTTAATTGTGAGGCTTTTTTAATACTATTTTTTTCCTTTTTTCTGTTGCGCTTGTTGATCTTGCGCTTGTTTCATGGCGTCATTCAAGCGTTGTCTAAATTTACTTTCCTTTTTAGGTTTCAATTTATTTTCTTGAATCTTAGCGTGAATTTTCTCTTCATCAATAATGTAGTGTTTAATAACTAACATAATAGCTACCGTAAGTAAGTTAGACACAAAATAATACAAACTTAAACTACTCGCATACATGTTGAAGAAAATCAACATCATTACAGGTGATAAATACATCATCATCTTCATCATTTTTTGCATATCAGGCATACCTTCTTGTTGAGGTTGCATACTCATTTGCTGACTTTGACTCATTTGCATATAAAAGAAAATGGCTACAGAAGCTAAAATTGGGAATAAACTAATATGATCTCCGTACATTGGAATATGGAAAGGTAGTTTATACACTGAATCATAAGCAGATAAGTCATTAGCCCATAAAAAGCTTTGCTGACGTAAATCTATATTTGCAGGAAAAAATTTGAATAAAGCAAAGAATACTGGCATTTGAAGCAATGCAGGAATACATCCTGCCAATGGACTTACCCCAGCTTTACTTTGAACCTTCATAACTTCTTGTTGACGCTTCATAGCGTTTTCTTTACCAGGTAAACGCAAGTTAATCTCATCCATTTCTGGTTTAATAACCTTCATTTTAGCACTTGATAAGTATGATTTGTATACCAATGGCGACATTAAAATTCTAACAATAATAGTTAGTAAAATAATAATTAAGCCATAGTTAACCATAAACCCTTGTAAAAAGTTGAATACAGGCATAAAAACGTATCTGTTTATAAAACCAAATATTCCCCAACCTAAGTTTATAACCTCTTTAATATTTCGGTCATATTTTTCTAAAATTTTATAATCATTTGGTCCAATATACCAATTCATTTTATAATTTAATTCGCCATCTTTTAATGCGATAGGAGCTTTTAAATTAAATTCTTTGGTAAAAGTGGTATCAATTTCTTCATCTTCAACCAATGATTTTGAAGTTAAACTTGCTTTTTCAAACGCTTGATCTGTAATTAAAATAGAAGAGAAGAAGTGTTGTTTAAAGGCCACCCAATTAACATCTGTTTCTTCAGCATCATCTTCATTTCCAACAGATAAATAATCAACTTCTTGATCTTCTTTTTCATAGTACATTTCCGTTTGCTGGTTTTCATAACGAATACTTTTTTCAGTTTTAAACGCTTTTAAATTCCAGTCTAACGTTAATTGTTGAGCTGTGTTTAAAGAAGAGCTTAAACCTTGCGAACGCACATTAAAATCAAGCATATATTCGCCTTCTTTCATGGTGTACACATATTCCAAGTATTTGTCTGCTGCAACTTTCAATTTCATTGAAAGCACTGATTTACCATCTTGGGTTGTTAAAGTAGGTTCAAAAAATAAATCTTTTGTATTTAAGGTTCTGTTATCATTGGTTCCAAAATTAATATTGAACGATGTATTATTATCTTTTACAATATATAAGGGAAGTGAATCATGGGTAACATATTTTTTAATTAATGCTTCCTTTATTTGTCCACCTTTATTTGAAATTACCAATCTTAATAATTCATTTTCTAAAACAGTTTCATTTTCTGAAGCAGAAGGTAATGAAGCCGCATACGCAAATGCGCCTAATTCAGTTTGAGCTTTTGCAAATGCTAATGAATCATTCGGTTGAACTATTATTGGAGCTACTTCTACAGTTTTTGTATTGGCAGGTTCTACAGCTTTTTCAACTATTTCTTTTTTTGCTTTATCAGCAGCTAATTCTTCTGGAGTTGGCTGGTTGGTGTACATCCACCAAATCATAATTGCTCCTAATAATACAAAGCCTATAAGTGAATTGAAATCGAATTTTTTTTCTTCCATGAGTTTAAAATGTCAATATGTCATACTTTCTGTTGGGTATCAACAAAAAAAGTGCGACAAAAGTACTGATTAGTATTGTATTTATGTTTTTTATTATTGAAGGTCTATTCTTTCAAAGAGTGTTCCAAAGCCGCTTTTACAAAATTTAAAAATAATGGATGCGGATTTAATACCGTACTTTTATATTCTGGATGGTATTGAACACCCACAAACCAAGGGTGCGAAGGAATTTCAACAACCTCAACTAAATCGGTTTTTGGATTTTTTCCAGTAGCCATCATTCCAGCCTTTTCAATTTGTTCTAAATAAGAACTATTGAATTCATATCTATGTCTGTGGCGTTCGCTAATAATATCCTTATTATAAATGCTTTTTATTTTAGATCCTTCTTTTAATTGACAATCCCAAGCTCCCAAACGCATTGTTCCACCATAATTAGTAATGTTTTTTTGCTCTTCCATTAAATCAATTACAGGATTTTTGGTATCAGCATCCATTTCACTTGAATTAGCGTCTTTTAAACCTAAAACATTTCGAGAGAATTCTATAACAGCCATTTGCATACCTAAACAAATTCCTAAAAATGGAATGTTGTTTTCACGAGCAAATCGTACCGCTTCTATTTTTCCTTCAATTCCTCTTTCACCAAAACCAGGAGCTACTAATATTCCGTTTAAATTCTTTAATTTTTCAGGAACATCTTTTACTATTAAATCTTCTGAATGAATCCAGTTGATATTTACTTGAACTTCATTTTGAGCACCTGCATGAATAAATGATTCAGTAATCGATTTGTAGGCATCTTTTAATTCAACATATTTACCAATTAAACCAATTTCAACAATATGTTTAGGGTTTTTGAATTTTGTTAAAAACTCATTCCAAACTTTTAATTCTGGTTGTTTGTCTTGTGGAAGTTGTAGTTTTTTAAGGACTACTAAATCTAATTTTTCTTCCAACATCAAATTTGGAACGTCATAAATTGTTTCCGCATCAATAGATTGGATAACATCTTCCGTTTTTACGTTGCAAAATAAAGCAAGTTTGCTTTTTATAGAGTCTGAAATTTCATGTTCCGTTCTACACACTAAAATATCTGGACTAACACCACTTTGCATCAACATTTTTACTGAATGTTGTGTCGGTTTTGTTTTTAATTCTCCAGCAGCTGCTAAATAAGGAACTAATGTTAAATGAATAACAATGGCATTTTCATGACCTAATTCCCACAATAATTGACGAACAGATTCTACATAAGGTAATGATTCAATATCACCAACAGTTCCACCAATTTCAGTAATTACAATGTCAAATTCACCAGTATTTCCTAATAATTGAACTCTGTGTTTAATTTCATCCGTAATATGAGGAATAACTTGAACTGTTTTACCTAAAAATTCCCCTTTACGCTCCTTATCAATTACCGATTGGTAAATTCTACCAGTAGTAACATTGTTAGCTTGTGAAGTAGGAATGTTTAAAAAACGTTCGTAATGACCTAAGTCTAAATCAGTTTCAGCACCATCATCAGTCACATAACATTCGCCATGTTCATAAGGATTTAAAGTTCCTGGGTCTATATTAATGTATGGGTCTAGTTTTTGAATGGTAACTGAGTAGCCTCTTTCTTGCAGTAATTTAGCTAAAGAAGCGGCAATAATTCCTTTTCCAAGTGAAGATGTAACGCCACCCGTTACAAAAACATATTTCGTTTTTTTCATTATCCGTAGGTTTGCGCAAAAGTACTAACTCTATTTTAGTTGACAAAAACAAAACCCTTTAAAAAACAAAGATTTTTTAAAGGGTTTTTTAAGAGTGTATTTTAACTAATTCTTATTTGTAAAGCTCTTTATAATATTGATCTGCCATTCTATTACTAGAAAAAGCTGGAATAACATCTGTAATAGCATTGAATACTATTTCTTGCCATTTTTTTGGCTTGTCGTAATATGTTGGTAAAACATCGTTTTCAAGAATGTCGAATAAATTGGCACAATCTTTTTGATCTTGTTCCCAAACTGGAATTGTATGATCTAAAGCAGGTAAAATAAAACTGTTTTCTCCATTTTTCTCAAATTCTGGAATCCATCCATCATTAATAGAAAGGTTTACAGAACCATTAAATGCAGCAGTCATACCACTTGTTCCAGAAGCTTCACGCGTAATTCTTGGTGTGTTTAACCAAATATCAGAACCACATTTTAATTGTCTAGATAAATCAATTTCATAACCAGTTAAAACGGTTAAATTTTTATGATTTTTAGCGAAATTTACTAAGTGATTGAACGTATCAATAGCACCAAAATCTTTAGGGTATGGTTTTCCTGCCCAAATTATTTGTACAGGATATTTTTCATTTGATAATAATTTTTCAAAACGCTCTAAGTCATATAAAAACATATCTGCTCTTTTGTAGCCCGCAAAACGTCTTGCCCAAACAATGGTAAGGATGCTTGGATCAAATATTTTTCCAGTTTGATTTAAAACTACATCAAACAATTCTTGTTTTAACGCTGTTTTTCTTGTTTTAAATTTCTTAGCATTTTTCTTTTCCCAAGATTTTTCAACCTCTTCATCTTGCCAAAATTTTTGATTTTGAGCGTTTGTAATAGGAATAATTTCACTGATTCCAGCATAATCTTTCCACATATTATTTGAAACGATAGCGTGTAGTTTAGAAACTGCGTTCGATCTATTCGCCATTCTTAAAGCAGAAACGGTATAATTAATCATTCCGTCATTTACCATTTCAGGTCTTAATTCATCTTCAGAAAAGTATCTTCCAAAAAATCCACATCTGTTTAATAAACGAGCGTCACGCTCTTCGTTTCCAGCTTTTTCAGGCGTATGAGTTGTAAAAGCAAATTGTTTTTTTGTTACACCTTTATCTCTTAAATAATAAAAAGCAGGTAAACCGTGTCCTTCATTTAAGTGATATATATCTGCTCCACCTAAAGCTTCAACAACTTTAGCGCCAGCAACACCTAATATAATACTTTGTGAAATTCGTGTAATTTCATTTGAGTCATATAAATGGTTGGTGATCGTTCTTGATAAATGATCATTTCCTTCAATATCTGTACTTAAAAAATACATTGGAACAGTTCCAAAAATTTCAGGTTTTAAAACATAAGCTCTAACTTTTACATGTGGATTGTCATGTAGTTGAACTTCAACTTCAATACCAGTATCTTCTAAAAAGTCGAATTTTTTCTCTATAAAATCTGTTCTAAGCGTTTGATCGTCGTTTCTTCCTTGGTCATAGTATCCATATTTCCATAGCATACCAATTCCAATCATATTTTGTTTTAATTCAAAACCAGAGCGCATGTGCGATCCAGCAAGAAATCCAAGTCCTCCAGAGTAAATATTAAAAGCTTGGTCTATTCCAAACTCCATACTAAAGTAGGCTACTTTTTTACTGTACTCTTTTTTTGGTTTGTATGGATGATGCCATTTACTATATTCATTTAACATAACTAGTTGTTGTTTTAATAATTAGCGGCAAATTTATGAATTTATAAAGTTAAAAGATGTGTTATATTAACTAATTTCATGTTTATAATTCAAGTAGGTGGATAAATTTACATACTTCAGAGGTTTGTTAACTATGTATGTTATATTCTTCACATATTTATTACTAAATTCCTTTGTAAATTATAGCGTTTTACTGCACAATCAAAGTTGTTTTTTGGATTTTATACTCTAATTTCGGAATTAAAAGCAATCATTTATCTCTTTATTATAGACGGAAGAACTATATTTCTAAATAAAAAAGGAGGTGTAGTTAAATTAAAATAGCTTTTACTAAAAGTTGTAATAATTGATTTATTTCCTGAAAACTCTTGTATTATCATTCGTTTTTTATAGGAATTTGGACTATTTTTGATTTTTTTAAACGAAGAAAACAGTCCCTTTTTCTAAGATTAAAATATTTTTTTGTTTTTTTTTACTTTCTATTTGCCAAAAACAAAAGTAATTGTATATTTGCCCTCGCTTTTAGCAGGTATATTTTGCTAAATTAAACATATTAAGAAACACTATTTTTAAAGATATTTGTAATGAGTAAAAGAACTTACCAGCCGTCAAAAAGAAAGAGAAGAAATAAACATGGTTTTAGAGAGCGTATGGCTTCTGCTACGGGTAGAAAAGTGTTAGCTAGAAGAAGAGCTAAAGGTAGAAAGAGAATTAGCGTTTCTTCTGACCCAAGACCAAAGAAATAATGAAACGATAGTTTTATATATAAGGTGTTACTTTTATTTAGTAACGCCTTTTTTTATGTTTTTTTGATAAGTTTTGAAAACTATTCTTTTATAAAAAACGAATTTTAACCATATTTGCAAAATCATATTTAATACTAACAAATGCCGAAAAATACGAACATTAAATCAATACTAATAATTGGTTCGGGACCAATTATTATCGGACAAGCTTGTGAGTTTGATTACTCAGGTTCTCAGGCTATTAGATCGTTAAAAGAAGAAGGGATTGAAGTTACTTTAATCAATTCGAATCCTGCAACTATTATGACGGATCCGTCATTGGCCGATAATGTGTACTTAAAACCATTAACTACTAAATCAATTATTGAAATTTTACAAAAGCATCCAAATATTGATGCTGTTTTACCTACTATGGGAGGGCAAACTGCATTAAATCTTTGTATCGAAGCCGATGATAAAGGAATTTGGAAAGATTTTAACGTAGAATTAATTGGTGTTGATATTGATGCAATTAATATTACTGAAGATAGAGAGAAGTTTAGACAATTAATGATTAAGATTGGAATTGGTCAAGCGCCATCTACAGTTGCTTCTTCATTTTTAAAAGGTAAAGAAATTGCTCAGGAATATGGTTTTCCTTTAGTAATTCGCCCATCATTTACATTAGGAGGTTTTGGTGCTTCTATTGTGTATGATAAAGAAGATTTTGATGATGCTTTAAGTCGCGGATTAGAAGCGTCTCCAATTCACGAAGTAATTATTGATAAAGCCTTATTAGGTTGGAAAGAATACGAATTAGAGTTGTTAAGAGATGCTAATGATAACGTAGTTATTATTTGTACTATTGAAAATATGGATCCAATGGGAATTCATACTGGAGATTCAATTACGGTTGCTCCAGCAATGACATTAAGCGATAAAACATTCCAAAGAATGCGTGATATGGCCATTTTAATGATGCGTTCTATTGGGGATTTTGCAGGAGGTTGTAATGTTCAGTTTGCGGTAAGTCCTGATGAAAAAGAAGATATTATTGCTATTGAAATCAATCCACGTGTATCGCGTTCTTCTGCATTGGCATCAAAAGCAACGGGTTATCCAATTGCAAAAATTGCAGCTAAATTAGCCTTAGGGTATCATTTAGATGAATTAAATAATCAAATTACAAAAACAACTTCTGCTTTATTTGAGCCTACGTTGGATTATGTAATTGTAAAAATACCACGTTGGAACTTCGATAAATTCGAAGGAGCAAACAGAACATTAGGTCTTCAAATGAAATCAGTTGGAGAGGTAATGGGAATTGGTCGTTCTTTTCAAGAAGCATTGCATAAAGCAACACAATCTTTAGAAATTAAAAGAAATGGGTTAGGTGCTGATGGAAAAGGTGAAAAAGATTATGATGCCATTATTGAAAAATTAACCAATGCAAGTTGGGATCGTGTTTTTGTTATTTATGATGCTATTTCAATCGGTATTCCTTTAAGTAGAATTCACGAAATCACAAAAATAGATATGTGGTTCTTAAAACAATATGAGCAATTATTGTCTTTAGAACGTGAAATTTCAACAAATAAATTAGAAACTTTATCATATGAATTGTTGTTAGAAGCGAAACAAAAAGGTTTTGCAGACAGACAAATTGCGCATATGTTAGATTGTTTTGAAAGCGAAGTGTATGCTAAAAGACAAGAATTAGATATTAATAGAGTCTATAAATTAGTAGATACCTGTGCTGCGGAGTTTAGCGCACAAACACCATATTATTATTCTACATTCGAAAATAAAATGATTACTGCCGATAAAGGTGCGTATGCCGATAACGAAAGTATTGTAACGGATAGAAAGAAAATTGTTGTTTTAGGTTCTGGGCCAAACAGAATTGGACAAGGAATTGAGTTTGATTACTGTTGTGTGCATGGTGTTTTAGCGGCTAGAGAATGTGGTTATGAAACAATTATGATTAACTGTAACCCTGAAACGGTTTCAACAGATTTTGATACTGCTGATAAATTATATTTTGAGCCTGTATTTTGGGAGCATATTTATGACATTATTCAACATGAAAAACCAGAAGGTGTAATTGTTCAGTTAGGTGGACAAACAGCTTTAAAATTAGCTGAAAAGTTAGATAAATGGGGTGTTAAAATAATAGGAACAAGTTTTGAAGCCTTAGATTTAGCAGAAGATAGAAAGCGTTTTTCTGAATTATTAGTGGAGTTGGATATTCCGTTCCCGCAATACGGAACTGCAACTACTGCTGATGAAGCTGCTGCGATAGCGGATAGTTTAGACTTCCCAATTTTAGTACGACCTTCTTATGTGTTAGGAGGACAAGGGATGAAAATTGTCATCAATAAAGAAGAGTTAGAGAAACATGTTGTGGCCTTGCTAAGAAGTATTCCAAACAATATGTTGTTGTTAGACCATTATTTAGATGGTGCAATTGAAGCTGAAGCAGATGCAATTTGTGACGGTGAAGATGTATATATTATTGGAATTATGGAACATATTGAACCTTGTGGAGTACATTCAGGAGATTCAAATGCTACATTACCTCCTTTTAATATAGGTGAATTTGTAATGCAACAAATAAAAGACCATACTAAAAAGATAGCATTAGCTTTAAAAACAGTTGGTTTAATAAATATTCAGTTTGCTATTAAAGATGATATTGTTTATATTATTGAAGCCAATCCAAGAGCATCTCGTACAGTACCATTTATAGCAAAGGCATACAAAGAGCCTTATGTAAATTACGCGACTAAAGTAATGTTAGGAGTAAATAAAGTGAAAGATTTCACATTTAACCCTCAGTTAGAAGGTTTTGCGATTAAGCAACCAGTATTCTCTTTTAATAAATTTCCTAATGTTGATAAAAAATTAGGACCAGAAATGAAATCTACTGGGGAAAGTATTTTGTTTATTGATAGTTTAAAAGATGATCAATTTTATGAATTATATTCTCGTAGAAAAATGTACTTGAATAAATAATTATTTTAAATTTTTATATTAAAAAGGGGTTCAATTATTGAATCCCTTTTTTTATTGCGGTTTTTTAAATTATATTTGTTTAATTAAAATCAAAATATTTTGAACAGTATTAAAACGGAGTTTACAATTAGAGATCTGGAAAATTTTTCTGGTATAAAAGCACATACTATTAGGATTTGGGAAAAACGTTACGGTATATTAGAACCTTTGCGTACAGATTCAAACATTCGATATTATACCATTGATAGTTTAAAAAAGTTATTAAATGTAGCCTTGTTAAATGATAATGGATTAAAAATTTCAAAAATTGCAGATTTGTCGGATACTGGAATAGAAGCTAAAGTTAAAGAGCTTGTATTGAATAAAGGAAAACATTCAAATGCGTTAAATTCCTTTAAGTTAGCAATGTTAAACTTTGATGAATTGTTATTTCATCAAACCTACCACAGCTTGTTAGATTATCATACTTTTAGAGAGATATTTTCAGAAATTTTAATGCCTTTTTTAAATGAAATTGGTGTTTTGTGGATGGTGAATTCTATAACTCCTGCACACGAGCATTTTATAAGTAATTTAATTAAACAAAAAATATATTTAAATATTGATAAAGTTCAATTAGTGGAAAAAGCTAATGAGGACTGCGTATATGTATTGTTCTTACCAATGAATGAAATTCATGAATTAGGTTTGTTGTATCTTCATTTTGAATTGTTACTAAAAGGCTGTCATTCAATTTATTTAGGTCAAAGTGTACCGATGGATAATTTAATTGATCTTCAAAGTAATTATAAAAAAATAACATTTATTAGTCAGTTTACTGTTGAACCCCATATTGATGCTATTGAAAGTTATATGATTGATTTTGAAAAGGAATTACTTCAAAATAGAGATGATATTTTTATGATAACAGGAGAGCAATTAAAAAAAATAGATGTAAATTTAGTGTATAATACTCAGATTAAAAAGTTCAACTCTTTAAAAATTTTGTTAAAAGAAATCTAAAAATAATTAAACAATTTGTTTTTGTTTAATAAAATCGTACATTTGTTATACAAAATATGAAAAATATACTAATAATAGGGTCAGGGTTTTCATCACTTTCAGCTTCGTGTTACTTAGCTCAAAAGGGATTTAACGTTACTATACTTGAAAAAAATGAAAGTGTAGGAGGAAGAGCACGTGTTTTAGAAAG
>JAGPIQ010000215.1 GCA_018054895.1 Lutibacter sp.
ATTAACCGAAGTTTTATCCCAAAAAGACTTTCATGAATTCAACATGCACAAATTGGATTTGTACTATGTAACCATGACCAATTATGATGACACGTATAAAAATGTTCATGTAATTTACGACAAAGACAATATAACCGAAACACTTGGTGAGGTTTTAGAAAAAGCAAACAAAAAACAAATTCGTATTGCCGAAACCGAGAAATATCCGCATGTAACCTTTTTCTTTTCTGGTGGAAGAGAAGAACCTTTTGTAGGTGAAACACGTATTTTAAAAAATTCTCCAAAAGTAGCCACTTACGATTTACAACCCGAAATGAGTGCTTTTGAATTAAAAGACGCTTTAGTTCCAGAATTGAAAAAAGGTGAAGTTGATTTTGTTTGTTTAAACTTTGCTAATGGCGACATGGTTGGACATACTGGAGTGATGTCGGCTGCAATTAAAGCTTGTGAAGCTGTTGATGTTTGCGTTAAAGAAGTGGTTGAAACCGCTTTAGAAAACAATTACACTACAATTATTATCGCCGACCATGGAAATTGCGAAACGATGATTAATCCAGATGGTTCGCCAAATACTGCACACACAACCAATCCAGTACCAATTATTTTGGTTGATAAAGATTTAAAAACAATACACAATGGTGTTTTGGGAGACATCGCTCCTACCATTTTAGATTTAATGGGTATTGAGAAGCCCGCAGTAATGACCTGTAAATCTCTATTATAATGAAAAATATATTATTACTATTAATCTGTTTATTATTTTTTGGATGTGCAACAACTTTCAAAGGAGCAAATGGAGAAGATGGAAAACCAGGAGAGGATGGAAAACCTGGAACTGAACAAAAAGGAAAAGATGGTGAAGATGGAAAAAATGGAGAAGATAAATCCAAAGCAATAGGCATAAAACTATAATTTCAAATCCCGATTTTTTTTCGGGTTTTTTTATAAACGAATCAAAAATAAAAGTTAAACTTTTGTATATTAAAAGTAATACTGTTAAATTTGCTTAATAAATAATTGTATTTAATTGCTTAGCTATTAATATTCAACATTGCAATATTAAAAAAAATAGCGACATATTAGGTTAATTACCACATTATGTTCTGATTTAATAAATTTAAGCAATGTAATTGCGAATGGCAATCAAAAAAATACGTTGATTTAGAAAATAATAATAACTATTTAATTAAAAAAAGATGAAAAAGAGTATTTTAATTTTATTAATGTTAATTTCAAGCATTGGAATTTATGCTCAGAGAGCAAAAAAATCCAATCAAAAAAGAACTACTATGGATTCTGTACAGTGGAAAAAAGACCACTACATAGTTAACAGAGACTCAGCTTATGTAGATCCTAGAGTAGCTATAAAAAAGTTAATGGGTGGAAATAAAAGATTTGTCGAAGGTAAAAGTATTAAGCCTAGACAAGATATGGAAACAATTAAAAAATTAGAAAACGGACAAGCACCTTTCGCTACAATTGTAGGTTGTTCTGACTCAAGAGTGCCAAACGAAATGATTTTTGACCAAGGGATAGGTGATTTATTTATCATAAGAACTGCTGGTCAAGTTTCAGCTGCAGCTTCATACGGAAGTATGGAATTTGCTGTTTTAAAACTTAAAACCAAACTAATTGTTGTTTTAGGTCATACAGAGTGTGGAGCAGTTGCAGCTGCAGTTGAGCGTCCGGAAAATGTACCAGGACATATTGTAAGTCTAATTAATGATATTAAACCAGCTGTTGCTAAAAGTAGCCATTTTGTTGGAAATGCTGTTAATAACGCCGTTAGACAAAATGTTATTGAGCAAGTTAAAAGTTTAAGAGATTTAGATCCAATTTTACATGCGCAGTATATTAAAGGAGAAATTTTAATTGTAGGTGCAGTATATGACATTCATACAGGTAAAGTTGAGTTTTTAGAAGAAACTTTGATAGATTTACCTACAAAAAAATAGCAAAAATTAAAGATTTCTTAAAGCAATCTTTTCTTAAAAATGAAAAAAATGAAAAAGAGAACAATTTTACTTTTAGTAACTTTTTTTTCAATATTATTGTGTAATGCTCAAAACACAAAAGATGATGATTTGGGAGCATGGTATATGTATTTTTTTAATGGCAAATTTAAAAACAGTTCGTTTGGAATTCAAGGTGATGTTCAATATCGAAATTTTAATTTAGGTGGCGACTTAGAACAGCTACTCATTCGAACTGGTTTAACTTACACTCCCAAAAACACAAACGTAATTTTAACCTTGGGTATTGCTAAAATCACAACAGGTGAAATTGGTGAAGGAGAAAACACATTTAATGAAAATAGACTATATCAAGAGATCGCACTTCCTCAAAAAATTGGAGAACGTTTCTATTTGAATCACCGATTTAGATACGAACAGCGTTTTATTGATGATCAAGATTTTAGAACTAGATTCCGATATAACCTTTTTCTAAATGTGGCACTTAACAAGAAAACAATTGAAAAAAATACGTTATATTTAGCATTATATAATGAAATTTTTATTAACGGTGAGAGTAATATTGGAAACAATAGGTCGGTTGGAGTGTTTGACAGAAACAGATTCTATAGTGGTTTAGGTTACGGATTAACGGACAAGCTTAGACTACAACTCGGATTTATGAATCAATCAGTTGAAACTAGAGGTAAAGATCAAATCCAAGTTAGTATTCATCATAATTTTTGAAAAAAGTTAAATTAACAATCTTTCTAAAGAACCAAAATAATTAAAAAACTTCTACAATTGGTAGAAGTTTTTTTTTGGCCAATAATTTTGATTATTAATTAAAAGTTAAAAACGCATAATCAAAAGTATTACTATTATATTTGCAAGCAAAAACCAAAATATTCATGACTGCAATACGTTTTTTTATAATTTCATTTTTTATATTTGACATTAGTATTGGATTAACCCAAACAAAACAAGAGAAAGGTGTTGAATATAATAACTTAGAAGAGGCTTTAAAAAACCCTAATAAAGTCTACAGATTAAATCTTGGAAATCAAAAAAATCTTCCAAAAAAATTTGACTTATCGGTGTTTAAAAATTTAGAATTTCTAAGTTTTGAAAATAATAATTTAGAAGAAATTCCACTTGGTTTAACAAATCTTAAAAACCTTAAAACACTAAATTTAAGTGGTAATTTATTTAAAGAGCTTCCAGAAGAAATAAATAAACTTAAAAATTTAGAAACAATTTATCTCAACAGAGAAAAAAATCTAAATCTAACAAACGCAATTGTTATTTTAGGAAAATTACCTGGTTTAAGAGTGAGTGAATCAGAAGCTAATTTAAAATTTCATGTAAAACCTGATGTTAGTATTTCAAATTCTAATACCGTTTGCTTGAATTCGAACCCAATATTATCATCAAATATTATTAATAA
>JAGPIQ010000094.1 GCA_018054895.1 Lutibacter sp.
GTCATAAAAAAACCGAGAATTTTCTCGGTTTTTTTATGACTATATATCCATTATGTTTTGGAAACTTAAGTGTGAAACTAATATTCTACTTTTGTCTTCCCTCTAAAACCTTCACAATATCTTTTAAAGTATATCCTTTAGCTTGTAATAAAATTAAATAATGGAACATTAAATCTGCTCCTTCATTTAAAAATAAGTCATCATTATCATCTTTTGCTTCAATCACAATTTCTACAGCCTCTTCCCCTACTTTCTGAGCAATTTTGTTGATTCCTTTTTCAAAAAGTGAAGCAACATAACTCTTTTCTGAGTCAGCATTTAAGCGTCTACTTTTAATTACATTTTCTAACTCTGATAAAAATCCAAATTGTTGATCGTTAGTTTCATCCCAACATGTATCCGAACCTTTATGACATGTCGGCCCAACTGGATTCACCTTTATCAATAAAGTATCATTATCGCAATCATTTTTTATAGAAACTAAGTTTAAAAAATTACCACTTTCTTCACCTTTGGTCCAAAGCCTACTTTTTGTTCTGCTAAAAAAAGTCACTTTTCCTGTTTCCACCGTTTTTTTGTACGCTTCTTCATTCATATAACCCAACATTAATACTTGTCTGGTTGTAAAATCTTGAATAATTGCAGGTACTAAACCATCATTATTTTTGTTGAAATCTATATTCATAATTGTTTATTTGTTTATGCGTGTAATTGTTTAAAAGTTGAATTATGTAATTAATTGTCAATTCTAAATCCTTACAGCTACATTATTTCTTTTTAATTCTCTTTTTAAATCGTTTATTTCAATTTCCTTGAAGTGAAAAACACTCGCTGCTAAAGCTGCATCTGCTTTCCCTTCAATAAAAGTATCTGTAAAATGTTGCATATTTCCAGCACCACCTGAAGCAATAATAGGAATATTTACCAAACTTCCTAAATGTGCCAATGCTTTATTTGCAAATCCATTTTTTGTACCATCGTGATCCATAGAAGTGAATAAAATTTCACCTGCACCACGTTGTTCTACTTCTTTTGCCCAATCAAATAATTTAATATCTGTAGGTACTTTTCCACCCACTAAATGCACCATCCATTCTCCATCAATTTGTTTTGCATCAATAGCAACAACCACACATTGACTTCCAAATTTAGCAGCTAAATCATTTATTAACTGAGGATTTTTAACAGCTGAAGAATTAATAGAAACCTTATCAGCCCCAGAATTAAGCAATATTTCTACATCTTCAACAGATGAAATTCCACCACCAACGGTAAATGGAATATTGACTTTCTCAGCAACATGCATTACTAATTCAGCCAATGTTTTTCTTCGTTGTTCTGTTGCTGTAATATCTAAAAAAACCAATTCATCAGCACCTTCATTTGCATAAATTTCCGCTAATTCAACTGGGTCACCAGCGTCACGCAAATCTACAAAATTTATACCTTTTACAGTTCTTCCGTTTTTTATATCTAAACAGGGAATTATTCTTTTTGTTAACATTTAATTTTCAGTATTGAGTATTGAGTATTGAGTATTGAGAGATCTAACTACTCAATACTAAAACCTCATTACTTATTTAATATAAATTGCTCTATCTGTTTCATACTAATTTTATGCTCGTAAATTGCTTTACCAACAATGGTTCCTTCGCAACCCATTTCTGCTAAACGAGGTAATTCATCATACGTTGAAATTCCTCCAGAAGCTATTAACTTAATGTTTGGAATTTCCTTTAACATTTTTGCATACAAATCAAATGAAGGTCCTTGTAACATTCCATCTTTTGAAATATCCGTACAAATTACATAGCTCACGCCTTCTAACTGATACGCTTTTACAAAGGGAATCAATTCTTTATCCGATTCTTCTAACCAACCACTCACAGCAATTTTTTCATCCATGGCATCAGCTCCTAAAATAATTTTATCAGCACCAAATTTTTGCAACCAACTTTTAAATATTTCTGGATTTTTTACAGCAATACTTCCTCCTGTAATTTGTTTCGCTCCACTTTCAAAAGCAATTTTCAAATCTTCATCCGACTTTAAACCACCACCAAAATCAATTGATAAACTGGTGTTGTTTGCGATAGTTTCCAATACTTTATGATTTACAATATGACTCGCCTTTGCACCATCTAAATCCACCAAATGCAAATGTTTTACACCGTGAGCTTCAAACATTTTAGCCACTTCCAATGGGTTTTCATTGTATATTTTTTGAGTTGCATAATCACCTTTCGATAAACGAACACATTTACCGTTAATTATATCTATTGCTGGGATAATTCTCATTTTTTTCATATTAAATTTACAATATTAAAATATTAGAAGTTTTTGATATTAGAAGTTTCAGATATTAAATAGTAGAAGTTTTCAACATTTAATATTTAACTTCTTATATTTAATATTATACTTTTAATTTAACTTCTAATTTTTATTATTAACATTTCTTTTTGCTGTATTAATTGAGGCAACTGTTATTGCTAACAATTCTTTTCCTTCTTTTTTAAGAACTTCAATTTCATTTGAAAAATTGGGTAGAACTTCTTCAAATATTTCCAACCAATAAACACTTTCATCAACTTCTTCTTCAACAATCTTTAATTTATTAATAAAATCTGCAGTTGATTTGGCTCTTTGTGAAGCTCTATAATTTGCACCTACAGAACTTGAACTTCTAATCAATTGATTTACAAAAGCATTGTATTCTCTTGACTTAGGGACTTTCTCACAAAATCTCCAACAGTTAATTGCAAAATCTTTAGTTCTTTTCAATATTTCGTTTTTCATCACAAAACTTTTAATATCTAATATTTAACTTCTAACTTGCGTTAGTTCCAAAAAATTCTTCAAAATTTGCGCTCCTGCTTTGCTGCTTTTTTCTGGGTGAAACTGAACTCCATAAAAGTTTTTTTCTTGTAAAGCAGATGCATATTGCAATCCATAATTAGTGGTTGCAATAGCTTCACTATTCATTGGAACATAAAAACTATGCACCAAATACATATATTCTTTTTCTTTAATTCCTTTAAATAAATCCGATTTCAAGTTTTCAATTTGATTCCACCCAATTTGAGGAACTTTCTCACGATTATCAAATTTTAAAACATCACAGTCAAAAATTTTCAATCCTTGTGTATCGCCTTCTTCACAATAATTACACATTAATTGCATTCCTAAACAAATACCCAAAACAGGTTGTTTTAAAGTGACAATTACTTTATCTAATCCTGTTGCTTTTAGCATTTCCATCGCGCTGCTTGCCTCTCCAACTCCTGGAAATATAACTTTATCTGCGCTTCTTATCTCATCTTCATCGTGACTCAAAACAGCTTCATATCCTAAACGCTGAATGGCGAATTTTATAGATTGAATGTTTCCTGCTCCGTAATTTATTATTACTATTTTCATTTATTAAATTTAGTTGATGGTTATTAGTTGTTAGTATTTGGCAAAAAACCAATAACCAACAACCAGCAACCTTATAACATTCCTTTCGTACTTGGTAAAATCATTTTTTCTGGATCTCTTTTTACAGCAACTTTAATTGCTTTTGCAAATGCTTTAAAGATTCCTTCAATTTTATGATGTTCATTGGTGCCTTCTGCCTTCACATTTAAATTACAACGTGCACCATCTGTAAACGATTTAAACAAATGGAAAAACATTTCTGTAGGCATTTCTCCAATTTTTTCACGTTTAAAATCTGCATCCCAAACCAACCAGTTTCTTCCACCAAAATCGATCGCTACTTGCGCTAAACAATCGTCCATAGGTAAGCAAAAACCATATCTTTCAATTCCTAATTTGTTTCCCAATGCTTTAGCAAAAACTTCTCCTAAAGCAATCATTGTATCTTCAATTGTATGGTGCTCATCCACTTCCAAATCGCCTTCCACTTTAATGGTTAAATCCATACTTCCGTGACGAGAAATTTGATCTAACATATGGTCGAAAAAAGCAATTCCTGTTGAAATATCACTTTTACCAGAACCATCTAAATTTAATTTGATGTAAATTTTAGTTTCGTTAGTGTTCCGTGTTAATTCTGCCGTTCTATTTTCTAGTTTTAAAAACTCGTATATTTTTTGCCAATCGTTACTTTCTAAAGCAATAAAATCGTTTAAAGCTTCTCTTTTAACCGTAATTTCATCAGTTCCTAAATTGGTGTTATCGTTGATAAAAATTCCTTTTGAACCTAAGTTTTTGGCTAATTCAACATCCGTCAATCGATCGCCAATGACAAACGAATTTTCCAAATCATATTCCTCTGAAAAATACTGCGTTAACAAGCCTGTATTTGGTTTACGTGTGGGTGCATTATCTTTGGCGAAAGTTTTATCTATCACAATATTTTCAAATACGACACCTTCATTTTCAAAACATTGAATGATGAAATTTTGAACTGGCCAAAAAGCTGCTTCTGGCATACTTACAGTCCCTAAACCATCTTGATTTGTAACCATAACCAATTCATAATCAAGTTCTTTTGCTATTTTACCTAAATAAGTAAATGACTTAGGGTAAAAGATTATTTTTTCAAATGCATCCACTTGCTCATCAGCAGGTTCCTTTATCATTGTACCATCTCGGTCTATAAATAATACTTTCTTTTTCATAATTAACTTGTTAATTATCCCTGAACTTGATTCAGGGACTGTTTTAATAACTATCTAATGTTTTTAAATTAGGATTCGCAACTTTTACTAAATTCCATTTCCATTCTTTATGCCAATCTTTTAATTTCTTTTCTCGTAACTTAGCTCCTTTTATATCTGTAAATATCTCAAAATAAATTAACTCAATTGCGTTGTATTTTTTAGTAAAGAGTGCTCCATTCCCTTTTTGATGCTCTGATATTCTCCTTTCTAAATTATCCGTATAACCTATATATAGTACAGTTCTATTTTTGTTTGATAAAAAATAACAATAATATTTTTTACTATTATTCATAAATTACAAGTTCATTTTAAAAGTTCCTGAATCAAGTTCAGGATTTCGAAATTAATTGAAATGATTCAATTAATTTCTTATTTTCTGCTTTTGTACCAATTGTTAAACGCAAGGTGTTTTCACACAAAGGTTGCGTGGTTCTATTTCGAATTACAATTCCTTTTTCCAACAATTGATTGTATCTTTTTACGGCATCATCCACTTTTATCAACACAAAATTTGAATCCGTTGGATATATTTTCTCCACAAAATGAATGGTTTCTAATTTTTCCAATAATTTTTCACGTTGTGTTAAAATTCTTGAGATTTCTTTCGCTACTTTGTTTTCATTCAACAAACGTTTTAAGGCACGTTGTTGTGTTAATTCGTTAATGTTATAAGGTGGTTTTAACTTGTTTAAAATCGCAATTATTTCAGCCGAAGCATAACAAATTCCTAAGCGAATTCCTGCCAAACCATAAGCTTTTGACAACGTTTGCGTAATAATTAAGTTCGGAAATTCTGTCATTCTATCCAACCAACTTTGTTGACTTGAAAAATCGATATACGCTTCATCTAAAACGACTAATCCTTTAAACTTCATCAATAACTCTTCAATAGCTTCATTGGAAAATGAATTTCCAGAAGGATTATTAGGGGAACATAAAAACAAAATTTTAGAATTGGCATCTACCACTTTCAAAATTTCAGCAATATTTGGCTCAAAATCCGCTGTTAAAAACACTTCTCTTTCTTCAACATTATTAATGTTTGCCAACACTTTGTACATTCCGTACGTTGGCGGCAACGTAATAACATTGTCTTGTTTTGGTTCACAAAAAGCTCTGTAAATTAAATCCAACACTTCATCACTTCCATTACCTAATAATATTTGAGAAGTTGGAATATTTTTAATTTTCGATAATTGTGTTTTTACCGTAATTTGTTGAGGATCAGGATATCTGTTCACGCCATTTTCAAACGGATTTTCATTGGCATCTAAAAAAACCATTTTAGATGTAAATTCCTTAAACTCATCTCTTGCTGAAGAATATGGTTGTAGGTTTTTTATATTTTCTCGAACTAAATTTTGAATGTTCATTCTTCGTTTATTTTATTTCATACTTCGACAAGCTAAGTATGACAACATCAATTTAATTACTTTCTAAACTCTTTAATCGAACTGTTACAGCATTTTTATGTGCATCTAATCCTTCTTCACCAGCTAATATTTCAATAGCTTTACCTATAGTTTGAATTCCTTTTTCTGAAATTTTTTGAAATGAAATTGCCTTCAAAAACGAATCTAAATTTACCCCTGAATACGCTTTTGTATAGCCATTTGTTGGTAAGGTATGATTTGTTCCTGAAGCGTAATCTCCAGCACTTTCAGGTGTATAATCACCAATAAACACCGAGCCTGCGTTTTCAATTCCATCTACATAAAAATCGTTTGTAGTTGTGCAAACAATAAAATGCTCAGGACCATATTCATTAATCATTTCCAAGGCTAACTCTTTGCTTTCCACATAAATTAACTTAGAATTTTCAATCGCTTTTTCTGCAATTTCTTTTCTGGATAAGTGTTGAATTTGAGTTTCCAAAGCTATTTCAACTTCCTTCAATTTATTTGTTGAAGTGGTTACCAAAATAACCTGACTATCAACACCGTGTTCAGCTTGACTCAATAAATCTGAAGCTACAAATTCAGCATTTGCGCTATCATCCGCAACAATTAACAATTCACTTGGACCAGCAGGCATATCAATAGCGACACCAAATTTAGTTGCCAATTGTTTTGCCACCGTTACAAATTGATTTCCTGGACCAAATATTTTATATACTTGTGGAATCGTTTCAGTACCGTAGGTAAACCCTGCAATAGCTTGAATTCCACCAGCTTTCACAATTTTTGTAACACCACATTGCTGCGCTGCATAAATAATTGCTGGATGAATTTTTCCTTGTTTATTTGGTGGACTTGCCAATACAATTTCTTTACAACCGGCTAATTTTGCTGGAATTGCCAACATTAATACCGTTGAAAATAAAGGGGCAGTTCCTCCAGGAATGTATAAACCCACTTTTTGAATCGGTCTTTTTTCTTGCCAACATTCAACACCAACCGTAGTTTCTACGACTACTTTTTCCGTTTTTTGTGCTGCGTGAAAAGCAGTTATATTATTTTTAGCAATTGAAATAGCTTCTTTTAATTCCGTTGAAATTGCTTTTTCCACTTCAACAACTTCTTCTTCAGAAACAAATAAATCGTCTAATTCTACACCATCAAACTTTAAAGTATATTGTTTAATTGCTGCATTTCCATTGTTTTTAACATCGTCAAAAATAGCAAGTACCTTATCCTCAATGTCTGCAACAGTTTGGGTGGGTCTTTGTAAAATTGATTTCCAATCGGTTTTGGAAGGATTTATAATTTTTTTCATCTTTTTTAATATTCAATATTAAAAGTTAGATATTAGAAGTTTTAAAATTTACTTTTAATATTTAATATTTAATATTTAACTTTTTAAATTATAGAATCATTTTTTCAATTGGAACTACTAAAATTCCTTCAGCTCCATTTTCTTTCAATTGATCTAATACTTCCCAAAAACTATTTTTTTCGATTACTGTGTGAATTGAACTCCAACCCTTTTCCGCTAATGGTAACACTGTCGGGCTACGCATTCCTGGTAATAATTTTATAATGCTTTCCACTTTATCATTTGGTGCATTTAATAAAATATATTTTGATTTTCGAGCTTTTAAAACAGACTCAATTCTAAACACTAATTTATCTAGGATAGCTTGATTTTCAACAGAAATTGAAGGAGAAACAGCCAATACAGCCTCACTCGTTAACATTACTTCAACCTCTTTTAAATTATTTTTAAACAAGGTACTACCACTTGAAACAATATCGCAAATAGCATCCGAGAGACCAATATTTGGAGCAATTTCAACAGAACCATTAATTACGTGAATATCTGCCTTAATGTTAAATTTCTTAAAATAATCAATGACAGTATTTGGGTATGATGTTGCAATACGCATTCCATCTAAATCCTTCACACTTTTATAATTAAACTCTTTTGGAACAGCCAAGGACACTCTACATTTTGAAAAACCTAAACGCTCGGCAACCTTTAAATCTGAACCTTTTTCTATTAATACATTTTCTCCTATTATAGCAATATCAACTACTCCATCTCTTAAATATTGAGGAATATCGCCATTTCTTAGGTATAAAACTTCCAAAGGAAAATTACTAGCCGCCGCTTTTAATTGGTCTATACCGTTATCTATTGAAATTCCACAATCTTTTAATAATTGTAGGGAATCTTCGTTTAATCGTCCTGATTTTTGAACTGCAATCTTAATTGTACTCATTTTCTTTATTTGTTATGTTTGAGTAACCTTTTAGGCATATAAATAATAAACCCGCTTGATTGACTCAAACGGGTTGTAAATATATTTTTTAAAATTATTCAATAATTCAATACATTTCTAACTCACTCGAGTGTAAGTATGGATATGATGATGATGTGATTGAATAAAACTCATTATTTCTATTTTTTGATACGCAAATATATAAATTATGTTCTTAATGAACTACTTCTTTATTTAAAAATTTACATTTTATTAATATTTGTTATATAATCGTCAACTATTTGTTGAAAAGTAAATTATTTATTGAATTGTATTTTGTTCAAAACTCTTTTAATAACTGTATTCATATATTGTTTTTAGTGTAATGTGTTTCTAAATTATTTGATTAAATTTGCGCTTTCTAACAAATCACTTAAAAAAATCAAGATATGATTCACTTCTTTGGAAACACTAATAAGGTTTATGCTGTGCAAACGTCAAAAGAAATTACACAAGAAGACACGTTAAAATTAAACTGGCTTTTTGGTAATCAACCAAAAATAAATGAGGCATCCATTGATGCTTTTTTTATTGGACCTCGTGCTGCTATGGTAACACCTTGGAGTACAAATGCTGTTGAAATCACTCAAAATATGGCCATTGAAGGCATTATTAGAATTGAGGAATTTACAACTTCAACCAAAGAAGAAGGCTTCGATTATATGATATTTCAAAAATATTCCAATTTAAATCAAGATATATTTGACATTCATATCAAGCCAGAGGCTATTTTAAATATTGACGATATTGCAGCTTATAACCAACAAGAAGGGTTGAGTTTAAGCGATGAAGAAGTTGAATATTTAAATGGTATTAGCACTAAAATTGGTCGTAAATTAACTGATTCTGAAGTGTTTGGTTTTTCACAAGTCAATTCAGAACACTGTCGTCATAAAATTTTCAATGGAACTTTTGTTATTGATGGTGAAGAAATGCCAACTTCATTATTCAAATTAATTAGACAAACTTCTGAAGCATATCCAAACGGAATTGTTTCTGCATATAAAGATAATGTGGCTTTTGTTGAAGGGCCAGTTGTAGAGCAATTTGCGCCAAAATCGCCAGATAAACCTGATTTTTACGAGAAAAAAGACTATAAATCGGTTATTTCATTAAAAGCTGAAACACATAACTTCCCAACAACTGTGGAGCCTTTTAACGGTGCTGCAACTGGTGCTGGTGGAGAAATTAGAGATCGTTTGGCTGGTGGAAAAGGCTCTTTACCTTTGGCTGGGACAGCGGTTTATATGACTTCGTATTCTCGTTTGAATCAAAATAGACCTTGGGAAAACGGAATGACGGAGCGTCCTTGGTTATACCAAACGCCCATGGATATTTTAATAAAAGCTTCAAATGGAGCTTCCGATTTTGGGAATAAATTTGGACAACCATTAATTACTGGTTCTTTATTAACTTTTGAACATCATGAAGAAGCTCGTAAACTAGGTTTCGATAAAGTAATTATGCAAGCTGGTGGAATTGGTTATGGAAAAGCAGATCAAGCCTTAAAAGACAAACCAACAGCTGGTGATAAAATAGTAATTTTAGGAGGTGACAACTACCGAATTGGAATGGGTGGTGCTGCGGTTTCATCAGCTGATACGGGTGAATTTGCAAGTGGTATTGAGTTAAATGCTGTGCAACGTTCGAATCCTGAAATGCAAAAACGTGCCGCCAATGCTATTCGTGGAATGGTAGAAAGTGATGTGAATACCATTGTTTCTATTCACGATCACGGTGCTGGTGGACATTTAAATTGTTTATCTGAATTGGTGGAAGAAACTGGAGGATTGATTGATTTAGATAAATTACCTGTTGGTGACCCTACCCTTTCTTCAAAAGAAATTATAGGAAACGAATCTCAGGAACGTATGGGATTGGTAATTGGAAAAGAAGATGCCGAGTTTTTACATAGAATTGCAGATCGTGAACGTGCTCCTTATTATGAAGTTGGTGATGTTACAAACGATAATCGTTTTACGTTCAAATCTAAATCGACTGGTGTAAAACCGATGGATTTAGAAATGAATGATATGTTTGGAAGTTCTCCAAAAACAATTATGAATGACAAAACTGTTGTTTATGATTATGCTGATTTGGACTATTCAATTCGTAATATTTCAACCTATTTAGAGCAAGTATTGCAATTAGAGGCTGTAGCTTGTAAAGACTGGTTAACAAATAAAGTAGACCGTTGTGTTGGTGGAAAAGTAGCCAAACAACAATGTGCTGGACCGTTACAATTACCCTTAAACAATGTGGGTGTAATGGCACTGGATTATAATGGTAAAGAAGGTGTTGCAACTAGCATTGGTCATTCGCCAATTGCGGCATTAATTGATCCTGCTGCAGGAAGTAGAACTGCTATTGCAGAATCTTTATCAAACATTATTTGGGCGCCTATAAAAGATGGTTTAAACGGTATTTCATTATCGGCAAACTGGATGTGGCCTTGTAAAAATGAAGGTGAAGATGCACGTTTATATAAAGCGGTGAAAGCTGTTTCAGAATTTGCTATTGAATTAGGAATCAATGTGCCAACGGGTAAAGATTCCTTATCTATGAAGCAAAAATACCCAAATGATGAAGTGTTATCGCCAGGAACTGTAATTATTTCAGCTGCAGGAAATTGTACTGATATTAAAAAAGTGGTAGAGCCAGTTTTACAAAAAAATGGTGATTCTATTTATTATATCAATCTTTCTCAAGACGCTTTTAAATTAGGAGGATCTTCATTTGCACAAACATTAAACAAGATTGGAAAAGATGCGCCAACAATTAAAGATGCCGCATTTTTCAAAAATGCGTTTAATAC
>JAGPIQ010000095.1 GCA_018054895.1 Lutibacter sp.
GTGTAGAAGGTTCCCATTTTTTAGGGGTACACTTTATATAAATTAATACGAAATTTATAATAGTAAAAAAAGGGAGCGGTTAAAAAAGAAAGTACTGGGGCTATTTTTATTTACACGCCCATTTCTCTTTTCAAAAACACGAATATACAAACAGTTTCAATTGCTAAAAACCGTACCTGAAACCAACGTTAGCACGAACTGTAATGGCTGTTTCTACAAATAAAAAACAAGGACTATTGTATGAAATTATTGAAGGATTTTGGAATTAATTTACACCTTTATTTTTAATTATTTCGGCTAATAATTTTTTTGCTCGCATCAATTTTACTTTAATATTACTTAATGGTTCGTTTAAATAATCGGCCATTTCATTGTAACTCATCTCTCTGAAATAACGAAGATTGATAATATCTTGATAGTCCGGTTTAAGCCTTTTGATATAATGGAGTAACTCAGCTAAGTTTTGATCAATAATTAACTGATCTTCGGCGGAAGGTGTTTCATCAAAAATTTTATAAGCTTCCGATTCTTTTTTATTAATTGAAATAACTTCTTTACGATCTTTCCGAATGTGATCTATAAAAATATTTTTTGAAATTGTAATTAACCACGTTTTAAAGTTGTAGCTAGGGTTAAATAAATGAATTTTATCAAAAGCTTTTGAAAAAGTTTTAATAGTAATGTCTTGCGCTTCATCTTCATTACCAGTTTTTGAAAACTGAAATCGATACACATCACTCCAATAAGTGTTTAATAAAGTGTTAAAAGCTTTTTGGTCATCCAATTTTGCTTTTTCAACTAAATCTTCAATATCTATATTTTTATTTATCAATTTGAGGGTTTTGAAACGATATTTTTCATAAAGATAAACAATTGAATCAATATTAAAAAAAGTTCAAAGAAAGGAGCAAAAAGAACAATACCTTTTTCATTTAATTTTTTTGCTGAAAATCCAATTATTAAATATTGAAATAAAAAGCGAGCAGCAATTAATGAAGTTACAATAATCCAATTAAAAAGAAAACTTAGTAAAATAATTCCTGTAACCCAAAATAATAATTGAGAAATATAAAATAGCGCTAATACTAATTTATGAAAAAAGCGGTAGTGTACAGTTGTTGAAGCGCTTCTTCTTTTTTGAAGAATCCAGTTATTAAATGTTGTTGCAGGTTTGGAAGTTGTAAAACTGTTTTTAGAATAACAAATACTAATAGCTTGTTGTTTTGATACTTCATTTACAAATAATTCATCTTCACCTAATTTTATTTTCATGTGATTAATGAATCCATTTACACTAAAAAATGCTGTTTTGGTGTAGGCTAAGTTTTTACCTACGCCCATATAAGGCATTCCAATTTTTGCTAATGAAAAATATTGAATGGAGGTTAAAAGGGTGTCAAATCGAATGATTTTGTTTAAAAAAGAACCTTTTATAGTTTTATAAGCACCATAACCTAAAACAACCATGCTTTGCTGGAAGTGCTCCGTCATTTCAGTAATCCAATTATTAGAGACTGGTTTACAATCTGCATCAGTAAATAATAAATGTTCGTATGAGGCTGCTTTTATACCTAAAGTAAGTGCATATTTTTTACTTCCCCAAAATTGTTCGTTTTCTTTTACGTCAACAATTTTGATAGGAATAGTAGCATTTAACTTAAATTTTTCTAAAACCTCTAATGTTTTGTCACGAGATCTATCGTTAATTAGCACCAATTCAAAAGAAGGATAGGTTTGATTTAAGTATAAGGGTAAATGCTTTGTTAAGTTTTTAGCTTCATTTTTAGCACAAATAATAACAGACACAGGTTTGTTAAACGACGATGCAGCTTTTACACGTTGTTTAGCAAATGAAAATGAACCGAAAATTATAATGTAATATATAAATTGAATACTAACTATTGCTATAAAAGCAATAAAAATAGTTTCCAACATATCTTATTTATTATCGCAGTTTTCTGGTAATTTTCCACAGTATCCACAAGCTTCTCCATCTTTGTTTAAGTGGGGATTTTGGCTTGCACATGTGCCAGCAAATTTACCATCTTTTTTTGCCCATAATTTAATTGCAATTCCTACAACGGCTAAGGCCAGTAAACCTATTGTGATAAAAAAAATTTTCATGTGTTTATATTTATTGTTTTTTAAAGATCATCCCGATAGCTATCGAGACTGTTCGCTATTCATCCTTTCATTGAGAGCTGAAATTTTGAACATGCTCGTTTCATTTGAATAAAATTAGAATGCAAATATACTTATTAAAAGTGAAGAGAAAATAGAATTTAAGTAAAAAAAATGCAATATGTGTTATTTAACAAAATGAATCTTTTTTTAATGAATAATTAGTTAAAGTGTTAAATGTTAGTGAGTTTATTTGGTGTTTGGTTATTTTAGTCATATATTTGAAAGTGATTAGTACTTAGGTTTTGAAAAAATTTCTTGTAGACTTTGTAACCAACTATAAACTGGAATATTATTAAAATTGATTGAATTAATAAAGTATTAGTCACATTACTAACGAAAAGACTCGCTATTGAGTAAATAGCGAGTCTTTGTCTTTGTACTTATTTTAAGGTTTAAGAACTTTTTACAAGTTCGTCTTGCACATTATTTGGTACTAATTCAAAATTAGAAAATTTAGTACTAAAATTTCCTCTTCCTTGGGTTATAGATCTAAGAGTTGTTGAATATTTATACATTTCAGCTAATGGAGTTTTTGCTTTAATAGTTTGGTATTTTCCATCGCTTTCCATTCCTAAAATTATAGAACGTCGAGATTGTAGGTCAGTCATTACATTTCCCATTAATTCTTCAGGAACTCTCACATTTAATTCATTGATAGGTTCTAATAATTTTGGTTTTGCATTTAAAAATGCTTCTTTAAAGGCATGAGCTCCAGCAATTTTAAATGAAATATCATTTGAATCTACGGCGTGCATTTTACCATCAAATAGCATAACACGAATGTCACGCGCATAAGAACCAGTTAAAGGACCTTCTTCCATAACTTCCAAAATTCCTTTTAATACGGAAGGAAGATAGCGAGCATCTATAACACCACCAACAATACAGTTGTAAAATACTAATTTTCCGCCCCATTCTAAATTAACTTCTTCTTTTCCACGAATGTTAAAGCCTTCTGGTTCTGGCATTCCATCAAAGTAAGGTTCAATTTTTATATGAACTTCACCAAACTGTCCGGATCCTCCAGATTGTTTTTTATGTTTATAACTAGTAGTTGCGGAGCGTTGAATAGTTTCACGATAGGCTATTTTTGGTTGGTCGAATACGGCTTTTATTCCATATACATTTTGCAACGTCCAATCAATGGTCGCTAAGTGCAGTTCACCTTGGCACGATAGTATTAATTGTTTTAATTCTTTCATATATACCAATGAAACCGTAGGATCTTGACTATGAATTTTTCTAAGTGCATCACTTAATTTTTCTTCGTCATTTTTATCCGCAGAAGTAACAGCTTTTGTAATTCTAGGTTCAGGGTATTGAATTGGTTTTATAGTAATATCGGAGCCTTTTGTACGTAAGGTATCATTGGTTTCGGTATATTTTAGTTTTAACGTAGCTCCAATATCTCCAGCGCTTAGTTTTTCAACAGGTTCACGGTTTTTACCATCCATAATATACAGTTGGTTCACCGTTTCAATTTCTTCATTTCTTGAATTTTCAAGCTTATCATTTTGTTTTATTTCACCAGATTTTACTTTAAAAAAACTAATTTGACCTAAATTTGGTTCATACAATGTTTTAAAAATAAATAAGGATGTAGGAGCGTCTTTGGTACATTCAATGGATTTTCCTTCAACGCTTTGTTCTGGTTTTAAATCGGCAGCAGATGGCGCTACATTATCTATAAAGCCCATTAATCGACCACTTCCCATATCTTTTAACGCAGAAATACAGAAAACAGGAAATAGCTCATGGTTTAACATTCCTTTTTTAATTCCTTCACGCATTTCATCTTCATTCAAAGAGCCTTTGTCAAAAAACAATTCCATTAAAGCTTCATCATTTTCAGCAGCTTTTTCTATTAATTCATTATGAAGTTCATTGGCAATAGCTAATTGGTCGGCAGGAATTTCTAATTTTTCAGGTTTTCCACCCTCAGGACTAAATTTGTATAGTTTCATTTTAAGCACATCAATAATACATTGTGCTCCATCTTTTACAATAGGGTATTGAATTTTTACGGCGTTGTTTCCTGCTAAGTTTACAATACTTTTAAAACACTCATCAAAATCTGTATTTGGGTTATCGATCTGATTTACTACAAACAGCGTAGGTTTTGAATATCTATCTACATAATTCCAAATAATTTCAGTTCCAATTTCCACGCCTTGCAGCCCATTAATAACAGTTACAATAGAATCTGCTACGTGCATAGTTGAGGCAATTTCTCCAATAAAATCGTCTAAACCAGGTGTGTCGATAATGTTAATTTTGTAGTTACGCCATTCGGTGTGTAGGGGTGTGGCAAATACGGTAGTTTCTCTTTCATGTTCAATTTCGTGGTAGTCGGAAATAGTGTTGTTGTTTTCGACACTACCACGGCGGTTGACTAATCCAGCTTCAAAGAGCATTGTTTCCGCCAATGTAGTTTTACCGCTCTTGTTTGCTCCTACAAAGGCCACATTCTTAATGTGTTTGTCATCGTATATTTTCATAATTTATCGGTATTATATATAAAGGTTCTATAAAGTTACAAAGTAACTTTAATTAAAAATATGACTTATGTTAGGTTTATAGCTGGGAATTGGCTTTTAGAAGTACGTAATTTCTTTGAAGTGTTTTATAATAAATGGCGACTATGTTGAAAAAATGAGTGTTCATAAACGTGAATTTTATCTGGAAATATTTTAAACGTAAAAAAAACAGTTTTAATGACACTTGTCATGTTTTTATTATGAAACATAAGTTACTTTTGCTATGTAGATTTTCATAGGTCTACATCTTTTTCATAGCAATTTTCCCTCTTTAGTACCTCAACTAAGAGGGTTTTTTTTTGTTTTGAATTTCGATGTAATTTTTGGAGTTTAAAGCATAAAAAAAAGTCTATTGAAACGAATTTCAATAAACTTCTTGTAATGTACTATATGTAAAGGTTTCAGAAGGTTTTCATGAACCGTTTTTCAGTATATGCTTAACGCTTTATCATTTTTAGTGTTACAGGGCTGTTTGTTAATACTTTTACAAAATACAATCCAGCAGGTTTGTTTTCAAGTGATAACTGAATTTTTCCAGAAATAACGGGATACATTTTTTTGGAAAGTAATTGTCCGTATGCGTTGTAAATTGCAACGGATATCTCGTTTTCTGAAATAGGTGTTGAAATTTCAAAATTACCACTTGTTGGATTTGGGTAAGCTGTAAAGGTTTCAATTAAATCAATTTTTTTTGAGAATATTCCTTCACATTCAACAGCCGTTTTTACGTGTATAATATCGCCATTTTTTACAGTAACTGAAAAAGTAGGAGCAGAGGTTTGCAATATTTCTTCATTATTAACAAAAATATTAAATGGAGCTGTTCCTTCTTCAATGGTAATTTCTGCCTTTGAAGAATTTATACTTGCTTTTCCTGAAACAGTAGTTCCTTCAGCAATAGTAACAACATAACATTGTTTAAAAGTTTGCCCAGTTACGGTAATGCAAACATCATAGTTGCCAGGTTGTAAATTAGAAACGGTTAGTGCATTATTTGTAAAATTATAATCAGTTCCATTAATTGTTGCCACATACGAGTGCGTTTCTTGTGCCGTAATAGTTATTTTTCCATTATTTTTAGTTGGGCATGTTTCACTTACTGCCGAAACTTTAAAATTAGATGAAGGCAAACTAAAAATGGGGCAACCAGTGGACGATACTTGAACGCCAGCCATTGTGTTAGGGCATAAATCGATGCTGTCAGCAACACCATCACCATCGCTATCATCAGCCGCAGTTCCACCACGTGGATCTAATAATTTTACTGTTGAATATAGTTTGTATTCACCTGGGTTTAAAGTAATAGCTGTTGAAAGGTTTGAAATGGATTTTTCTTCTCCTGTAAAATACTCATACCAAGTTCCTGTTTTTGAAAATGTGGTAGAAATAGATTTTTGAGTAATATCAAAATTCCCCACAATTACAACATCCATGGTGGCATGTTTTAGCAACATTGTTTTGGTTAACGTTCCAACGTTTAAAGTGAAATCAGTGGTATTGAATACGGGCTGATTTTGTTTGAATTTATTTAACGTTGCCCACGTATTGTAAATTTGTTTTCTGTTGGCATTATCAAAATAATCCCATTTAATAGGTTTTCTGTCAACTCTTCCAGGGTTATCAATACTAATATCGTACCCAAGTTCCCCAAATTGCCAAATCATTTTTGGTCCAGGAATGGTAAAAAAGAACATACCAGCTAATTCTTGTCTAGCTAATGCGGTATTTAAATTTTTAACATTGTATGTTGAATTGCTATTTCCATATTGAAGGTTTTTATACATTAAACGTTCCTCATCATGACTTTCCATATAACCCACTAAATTTGGAGTATTCCAGCCGCGATTTTTATACGAAATTCCTGAAATATTTTCATTTCCAGTCCATCCCATGGTATTTTCATTATAAGCGTGGTTCATATTTCCCCAAAGCATAATACCATAGTTTGCTAATTCTTTTTCCTCCGTATTATCTGAAAGATGTTCAAAAATAACATATGGTTTGTTGGTTGGATTATTGCTCCAAACATGACTAGCATAGTCTTTTAAAATTGCAATACGTGAAGCATCATAGGCACTTGCCCAATTATTAGCGCCAGAATATATGGTATTGCTAAAACCTTTGGTGAAGTCAAAACGGAAACCATCCACGTTATATTCATTCATCCAGTAGCTCAAAACATCTTTAAAAAAAGTTCGTGTGTAGGCAGATTCATGGTTGAAATCAGAGCCCCAATGAGCACTTGTGTTATCTACTAAATTATGGTTTTGGTTATACCAAGGGTTATCAGCCGCAGGTTTGTTATTTACCGAATCCCAATAGAGTTGAAGTAAAGGAGATTGGCTAAAAGAGTGGTTAAAAACAACATCAGCTAACACCGCAATTCCACGTTTATGACATTCATCTACAAATTTCTTGAAATCATTTTTTGTTCCGTACGCTTTATCTAAAGCCATATATAATGCTGGATTATATCCCCAACTATCAGCACCTTCAAATTCGTTTATAGGCATTAGTTCAATAGCGTTTATGCCTAATTTTTGAAGATAATCAAGTTTTGTAAAAGCTTCATTGTATGAATCAGATTCTGTAAAATCACGCAAATGCATTTCATAAATAATTAAATTATCTTGAGCAGGTTTTGTGAAATTTGAAACATTCCAAGTATAGTCAATTTCATTAATTAAAAAAGTTGAAACATACCCAGTGGTTAAATTAGTAGGGTAGGGCTTTAAATTTGGATAATTTCCAATCTTAATATATTTATCTGTATCAGGATCTAATATTTTTTCTGAATATGGATCTGCAATTTTAATGGAATAATCCACTAGATATTGATATGCATATTCTTTGTTATTATCTAACCCCGTTAAAGTAATCCAAAATAAATCTGGATTTGTAGTGTCTTTTTTTAATTGATATTGAGGATTCGTTTGCCAATTATTAAAATCTCCAATTAAAAAAACAGTGGTTTTTTTTGGAGCTTCCAACACAAAAGTTACTGAATTATCAGCATTGACAGTAATTCCCTTTTTTGCATTTGAAGGAATTGCTTCACTTAGCGTTGGGGTTTTTACAACTATTGAGATTTCAGTCTCTTTAGTTTCAGTAGCGCTTGTTGCAACTGCTTTTAAAATATGATTTCCTGAAGTAGAAAGTGTATAAGAAGTTGAAATTGTAGTTGCATTTAAAGCAGTTTGTTGAGCGCTGCCATCAATAAAAATTTGTAAATCAGCAGCAATAGAAGATTCAGCCGAAATTGTTACAGATTCATTTAAATTATAAATACTGTTATTGGAAGGGTTTGTAAATGTGATGTTTAAACCTGTTTCGTAGATTGGGATAAAAATATCAGATCCATTTTTTGTATTTCCATCTGGAGAACGAAAAACAAAGCTAAGTTCTGTGATTTTTTTTGAAGTAGCAACACCATAAAAAGTATGAATGTCTGGTGTAATTTCCAATGTGTATAAATTAGTATTGGAAGCATTTCGGGTAAGTTTTGCTTTGGAAATATTTGTATTCCAATCTGCAATAACATTTTGCCATGCAGTTCCATCAATAGTAACGCCTGTATGCGCATACACATCTCCAGTGTAATTTTCTAAACTTGTTCCAACAGCGTTAAAAGTGACAGTTATTGCTCCATTTACTGTTGGTATTGTAGGTGAAGTTGTTACTTGTGAAAAAGTAAAAAAAGGAAGTATGAAAAGTAAAAAGAATACAGATTTTTTCATTTGAAATGTTATTTAGAACTAAATGCAACGAACCGGAATTAAAAAAAACCGGTTCATTACAAGAAGTTTAATTTTAAAAGCTAATATAAGAAATAGCTTTAAATTTAATAATTATACAGCTGGAATAACAGAAATATTACCTTTATTAAAATCTACGGTAATTTTATAAGTTCCATCTGTCGTCACAGTTCCATTTTGCTCATCTTTTTGCTCTAGAACACCTTTTGAAGTTTTGTTTTCACCAAAATCATTATCAAAATTAGCATTTGTTGGTAAAAATTTAAATCCTTTTCCACCAACTAAAGCTTGGGTAATTTGAAATACTCCAGGATTTATTTTTGTGAATATAGGCGAGCTACCTGGATCCCAACTGCTATGGTCTCCGACTAAATATAAATTAGTAGGAATTGCACTTACAGGCGAAACTTTAAAACTTAAAGTGTTAAAATTGACAGATACTACATATTTACCTGCAGGGTACCCAATTAAGTTTGATCCTCCATCCTGAATAATGTTACCAGGATTATTTTTATCCTCACCCCAATCGCCATCATAATTAGCATTTGTAGGTAGAAATTTAAATTCTGCACCATCAGCAAGGTCAACAACAAGTGAGTAAACACCAAGGCTTGCTTCAACCATTTTAGGGGAAGCGCTAGGTGTCCATTCAGGAGTTGTAATTTTACCTACCATATACAAATTATTAACAGCGGTAACTTTATAAGTTAACTTGTTATAATCTACTACAACAAGATATTTTCCAGCATCGTAGCCTGTTAAATTTTGTTCGTCATCTTGAATTATAGAACCTAAATTTGCAGGGTCTTCACCCCAGTCACCCGTATAATCAATATTTGTAGGAATAAATTTAAATCCATCTGACGGTCCAGCAAGTTGTATAACTAAAGCAAACACACCTTCAGATATTAAATTCATTTTAGGTGAAATTGTAGGTTTCCAGGTAGGATCTGTATTCGCTCCTACAATATAAAGGTTATCAGGAATAGTAACTTCAACTAAAGTAATTGTTTTTGCTTTTGTATCAATTGAAATATCCCAAGGGCCTTCGTTTCCAGTAAATTTGAAATTCATAGCAGTATCATTTGCATTTTCTAATAACGGATCAATTGTATAGCCATTAGATTGAAAATACGTATAATTGTAGCTAATATTGCTAGTTGATGGTTCAGCAAAAATTCTAAAAATGTTTTTAGTTAAATTTACTCTTCCAGCATACATGCCATTAGCAACTGATAGTTTTACATCATCAGCTAATGCTAATCCTTTTAAATTTATGTCACTTGTTAAACCAGAAAAATAAGGATTTACACTTATTGTTACAGGTTGCGAATATGCTTTTGCAATAGACGCTCCTAAAACACTTTCAAGTCTAATTTCTAAGTCATTTATCTCATTAAAATTGATAGATAACGCAGAAGCAATAGCAATTAAATTAGTGCTTAACTTATTTACAGCATTATTTATTTCACCCAAAGTAAAAGAACGAGATAATTCCGTAGTTCCTGTTTGCCCTAATGGAATTGTAACTGCAGACTCAAATTTATTACCTGCAATATCCATTTGTAAAAAATACATGATATTCCCATCATTATCACCCGTTGCAGGGCTCCAGTTTAATGTAGTAGCTTCTGTACTTTCATTTCCTTGAACTAGATCTGTAGTTTGAGTAATTACAAATGAATTTGCAATCGGCACTTCTAATTCCGCGGCAATTAAAGTGCCATCATACGGAGTTAATTCGTTTATGGTTACTTCATCTGGTTCGCAACCAGTTAATGTAATTCCAAAAACGGCTATTAGTATATATATTAATTTTTTCATATTAAATGTTATTTAAATAGTTTAAATTCCAGAAATTTCTACTTTTCCTTTCAAATCAATTTTTAATGAAATTGATGCGCTTCCAGCACTTACATTAAAGTTTCCGTCTCCTTCATCCCAAGCGGTTAAATTAGTTCCGATATTAAATTTCCACTCACCGTTATAAATAGCGTCTCCTGTGTTTTTTGATCTAAATTTAATTTCACCATCCGTTAAAGTAAGGTCTGCTTTCCATGAATTTGTAACAAAATCATAAGTCATTGCGGTTTCTCCATCCCATGAATTTGGTGTTGAATTACCAATAGCTCCCCATTGCATTTTAACCATTTTATAGGTTAAATTATCAATGTCTACTTGAATATAGTATTGTCCTTTTGCTGAAATTTCAAGGTTTCCACTTTCGCTACTATTTGTTAAATTGCCATCTTGTGCGCCTCCAATAACACCGTAATTTCCAACAACATCGTCCCAAGCAGCTTGGTTTGATATAAATTTGAAAATATCACCAGCATCGGCTTTTAAATAGGCTTCAAATACTTTAGTAGTTCCATCGCCAATATATCTCATGGCTAATGCTTTTTCTGGACTCCATCCGCTTGTAGCGTAATATGATTGTACAGATCCTACGATAAATAATTTAGGCTCAATAATAACTATTTTTTCATAAGCGTTTACTGTAATTGTAACGGGGTCTGAAAAACTTGAGTTTTTTGATACATCAGATGTAGCAACCACTCTTACTTCAAATTCTGTAGCTTTAGTAAAATCAA